>CAJBPJ010000096.1 GCA_903957465.1 uncultured Opitutia bacterium | reverse complement strand
TCCGCTTCTTGTTCAGCGTTCAGGAATCCTTGGCCATGAGCAGCACCCGTCTTCTCGAGCTGCTGGATGATAAAGCTTAACCAGTGCTTGCCCGTGCGTAATTTACGAACGGCAATATCCGACAAGCGCTGGGCAGTGCCCATTCGGGCTTAGGTCAGTGGCGCAGCCTGCCAAAGTTCCTTCGGCGTGCGCTCAAAGAAGTCCTCAAGGTACTTGGTGGTCGCACCGCCTTGGCGGAAGACCGGATCCTTCATAATCGCACGACAAACCGGGATGGTGGTGTGTACGCCGCGAATAATGTACTCGCTGAGTGCGCGGTGCATCCGATCGAGCGCCTTTTGACGAGTCGCGCCGACGGAGATGATCTTGGCGATCATGGAGTCGTAAAGGGGAGGGATGGTATAGCCCGAGTAGCAATGTGAGTCGATGCGCACGCCGTGACCGCCGGGTGCGTAGTAGAGGCCGATGGTGCCAGGACTTGGTGCGAAATTGCGCGAAGGGTCTTCGGCATTGATACGACACTCGATAGCGTGGCCAGTGATTTTGATATCCTTTTGGTCGACCTCAATCTTCTCGCCGCAAGCGATGAGGATTTGACGACGGACTAAGTCCATGTCGGTAACTTCTTCGGTAACGCCGTGCTCCACTTGGATGCGCGTGTTCATCTCCATGAAGTAATAGTTACCAGCTTTATCGACGAGGAATTCGATGGTGCCCGCGTTCTGATAACCAATTTCCGAGGCGAGACGCACTGCGGTTTTACCCATTTGCTCGCGCAGTTTTGGTGTCAGGAAGGGGGAAGGGGACTCTTCAATTAATTTCTGGTGACGACGTTGTACCGAGCAGTCGCGTTCGCCGAGGTGAACAACCTTACCATGTTCATCGGCGAGAATTTGGAATTCGATGTGTCGTGGCTGCTCAATGTATTTTTCGATGTAGACCGAGCCATTGCCGAAAGCTTTTTCGGCTTCCATTCGGGCGCTGTCATACTCTTTCGCAAATGCTGCGGCGTTGTGCACGATGCGCATGCCTTTGCCACCACCACCTGCGACGGCTTTGATGATGACCGGGAAGCCGATGCGTTGCGCTTCTTTGATGGCTTCTCGTTGTCCGTCTACAGGGCCGTCGGTGCCTGGTACGGTCGGGACTTTTGCCTTTGCGGCGGTTTGCTTGGCGACGGCTTTGTCGCCCATCAAGCGAATGTGCTCAGGGCGTGGGCCGATAAACTTGATATTTGCGGCAGCGCACTTCTCGGCAAAACCCGCTTTCTCTGAAAGGAATCCGTAACCTGGATGGATGGCGTCGACGTTGGTGATTTCTGCAGCGGAGATGATACGATCTTCGCGGAGGTAGGAGTCTTTGCTTGGGCCTGGTCCAATACAGACGGCTTCGTCGGCCAATTGGACGTGCAGTGATTGTTCGTCGGCCTGCGAATAGACAGCGACGGTTTTGATACCGAGTTCGCGACAAGCTCGGATGACCCGAAGCGCAATTTCGCCTCGGTTGGCGATAAGGATTTTATTCATGCGAAGACCTGATCGAATTAGTTAGCCTTAACCCGGAAGAGGGCTTGGCCGAACTCGACAGAGGTTCCACTTGCGACGAGGCATTCGACAACAGTTCCGGTCACCTCGGCTTGAATTTCATTCATCACCTTCATGGCTTCGATGATACAGACGTTGGTATCGCTCTTAATTTGACTACCAACGCCGACAAAGGGAGGGGCGTCCGGTGAGGCCGCGCTATAGAAGGTGCCGACCATCGGGGAGGTGATAGTCTTCAGCGAAGGGTCTGCGGCGACTGGCGCAGGGGCAGGGGCGGCGGCTTGGCTCACAGGGGCAGGAGCGGCGACTTGAGGCGCAGGAGCGGGTGCTGGCGTAGCCGTTGTAACAGTCTGTTGGGCCTTGCCGGGCACGTCCCGCTTGATGCGGAGCTTAAATTCTTGGTCTTGGATCTCGAATTCGGACAAGTCCGACTTCTTCATTAAATCCACTACCTGTTTGATTTTTTGGAGGTCCAAGTTTGTGTCCTCAGTTAGGTTTGTGAACGGACTAGATAGAGGTATCCCAAGCAGGTAATCAACCCCTTAGTTACCCCACGTAGATGCAACAACTTAACTAGTTGTTTATAAGTAACTTAAGATACTATTTAGTTGGATTTTTAAGGCCGATCTGCGGTTTACGCATATTGCCCCCAATATAGACATTTATCATGCTGGCTATCAGTCGGTTAGGATTCAATAAGCCCAGCGGACCGAGGCTCGAAGGCGACACTTTCATTTGCCCAGCCAAGTCCAAAGTACCATCTCGCAGGCTTATGTTGCCCTTAAATTTAAGTGATGCGCTAGGTCCGGTCAGGTCTAGCCGTTTAACCTCTGCTAACCCGGCTTTGCACCGGAGGGTTAGTTCGGCCTTTTCGAGGGGGTAGCTGGAGAATCCAAGGCCCAGGGCATCTAGTCCCTCGGATAGCCCGCCTAGTAGATGAACGGTCTTCAAATGTGGGTCAGTAAGGACGGCATACCCCTCCCCCTCGGTCGCCCAGGGCTCACTAAAATCAATCGCGCCTTTATAAGAGGCTATGAGTTTCGACTTATCTTTTGTCCCTTGTTTCTCAGGGGGCCGGCCCTGAAGGCTAGCGGCTAAATTCATAAGGCCCGTTCGACTCCAATCGACTACGGTAACAGAAAGGAAGTTTTGATGGGACATGTCGCCTTTTAGATCCACGGTCGTGCGACCTCCGCTAACCTCGCCGGTGGCGTGGATAGAAATTTCAGAACCCGATGGATTTTTGGTTAGGTCGAGTGCGAGTTTCTCGACGTATACACCCGCAATGGTCGCTGTTTCAGCGGCAGTAAGGTGCAGCTGGAGTGAAAGATCTGGTTCGACGGTTAAACGAATGAAGGGTTTCGGAAATTTCCAATCGCGCAGTTGGTTCGCCAGCTTGATATCGTGAAGGCGTAAAAGGAAAGCAGGTTGAATACCTCCTTCGATAGAGATGCGAGGTTGTCCATTCCACTCAGGCTTGAGTGAGGTCCATTCAATCGTGCCACGTGCGCTGCCTGCACTGCGGCCGTCGAGCTCGCCTTGCGCCGAGTCAATGCGCACCGTGGTGTTGGTCGGCGTGTGGAATACCCAAAGGTCTGCGGAGCCGAATCGTCCACCCATAAAGCCGAAGTTTTCAAGCTGTGCACGCACTACGACCTTTTCGGCGTCGGCTGCTCCCCATTTCCCTTTTACCAGCACGTCTGCGTGCGGCCGTGTTCCTGTCGTCGATAAATCAAAGAGTGACCAAAGTTTTTTCCACCAGTCCCCGAGCAAAGCATTTAAAAAAGATGTGTTAACAGGATATCCCTCGGTTGAGTTAAGCCGAATGGCATACGCATCGTTTAACCGAAGGCCTCCCTCGATTTCACCACAAAGCCCAGCGAGATTAAGACGACGCAGGCTCAAGTTATTTTTCTCCGTCGAAAAATCAAAGTCGCCCGTGAATGTTGCAAGCGTGCTCTCTGGACGAACGCGCGAAGGGCTGATGCCATTCCATCCAAATTTTGAAAACGCAAACGAACCATGTCCGCGAACATGTCCAGCTTTGCTCCACAAAAGTTCTGTCCCGAAAACATCGATCGCGCCGCTCAGGTCGACCCCGATTTTTCTGGTGCTTTCCACTACAGGCACAATGCGGACTAAATCACTCGCAGCAAGATGTGCATAGCTGTCTTTAAGGGCCACCGAGTCGTTGTTTATCGTTATACTCGTCTGGACCCAAGAGTTGTCGGTTGAGAGGTTTACGGTGAATGACTGTATGGATGTGTCGTGCCATTTGCCGCGGACATGTGCGTTTATGCGCTCAAGGCCGTCAACCTGGATGCTGGCGAGGTAAGCACCGATGCTTCCTTGTTCATCCATAAAAATCCAAGCATCGCTTGTGCTCACGTCCCACGCGCGCAGCTCCTGGAGGTGTAGTTGGGCGCGGAGTGAGCGATCGAAGACTGCACGAACTGTTCCGCGCTTTGCAGTTAATGGCAGCGAACTGATAGATGTAGGGTTTTCAATAAAGTCTGCCGACAGCTGTGCTCTATGATTCGGCCCAGTCACGTTTAGAACGACACTGCCTTCGAGGGCCCGTAAGGCCTTGAGACAGTTGATTGCGACTACTCGATTCCAGCGCAAGGTTGGCCCAGCATCCGATGACCATTTTGGTTCAACTGAAAGCTGTGCAGGTGGTACGATTAAATCTGCTCGTAATACCATGGAGCCGACACGCGCTGCCGATTGCGCCACAAGGCTACCATTTGAGTTTGTGAGGCGTATAACGAAATCATCGCAGGCGGCTTTTCCATCCAGTTCTCCTAAAGTGCCACGTCCGCGCGCCTCCATTGTCTTTAGCTCGAGTTTTCCAGTTAACAACTCAGCCCAGTTAGGCGTGAAATCTAAGTCCGCATAAAGTACATCCCCGGAATACTCGTCATGGGCGAGCTGTGCGCCGCCTAAACGAATCCGTCCGCAGTTATCGATCGTTGCTTCACGGCAAGTAAATGAGAGCTGTCCGGCAAAGACTTCGGATACCGCACTGAGCACGACCGGAGGCAGACGTGTGGGCGTGCGATGTGAAACAATCCACAGAGCCGCAAGTTGCGCGATGAGTAGAAGGCAAAGAAATATCCGAACGATAAATTTTGCCCCGTGCCAGGCAATTTTTAGCAATGGCTTGCCCATACGCTTAAAGGCTAGACCAAGGAGCAAGTGCTTCGATGAGTGCCGGCTCGGGCACAAATTCGGTGCCGTCCGACTCATCTAAGAGGATAATCGTATTCGGACCTTGTGCGCGGCTCACGCGGTAATTTCGTGTCGTTTCACTTGCAGCCGCTGCGCCCGCTGCCGAGCGATCGGTGACACGGATTGAGAATGACCAAACAGGCTTCTCTTTTGAGAACGGTAAACTGCTTGAAGAGAAGCTATGCGCTTGGACGAGCGAGAGACTCGCCGCAAGTTGTGCCGCCTGGGCGCTGCTAATCTCGCCTTCTGTTGCCCAGCGCGTATCAGTGCCAAGGCGCGCTTCTGCGATAGTTTTTCCAGCCGTATTAATCAAGGTCATGCGTGCGACTTGTGTGCC
>CAJBPJ010000095.1 GCA_903957465.1 uncultured Opitutia bacterium | reverse complement strand
TGGACGAAGGTCGTTATCTACGACTTCGAATAAGTTGTCTGGATTATTTAGCCCAAAGAAAAACCCCGTCGATTGACGGGGTTTTTCTTTGAGGGCTAAGGCCGATTAGGCTTTAGGGACAATCTGCACGCTGCGGTGCTCACGATCCCACTTCACGATGCCCTCGGAAAGAGCAAAGAGGGTGTGGTCGCGACCCATGCCAACATTACGACCTGCACGCATGCGTGTGCCGCGTTGACGGAGAAGGATTGAGCCAGCGGTGGCGAATTGGCCGCCGTAGAGCTTAACGCCGAGTCGCTTGGAGTTGGAGTCGCGGCCGTTGGAGGACGTTCCGCCGCCTTTCTTTGTTGCCATGGCAGTTCAGGGAGGGGTTAAGGGTGAAAAGTAATTAGCCTTGGATGGATTCAATCTTAACGACTGAAAGTTCCTGGCGATGTCCGCGACGGCGATAGTAGCCTTTACGACGGCGGTGTTTGAAAATGCGGATTTTGTCGCCGCGCTTATTTTCTAAAAGCTTCGCGGTGACTTTAGCGCCAGCAACGAGAGGGGTGCCAATTTTGGCAGCTGCGCCTTCGCCGAGGAAAACCACTTTATCAAAAGTGATTGTATCCCCCTCCTTGGATTCAGGGAGTTGGTTGATGGTTAAGATGTCGCCTTGTTTAACAGTGAACTGGCGACCGGAGGTAAGAATCGTGGCCTTCATGGCAGTCGGAAGGTCGAGCAAAGGGTTCACGGGGTACTTGGCAAGGGATTTTCTCATGGTTTTGGCCTTTTCCCCCGGGCCAAGACCCCGCACCCTATGCGAGTGAACCCTTTCCAACCCCCATTCCCTCCTTCTGACGACCTAAGGGCCCGCTTAGACCGTAATTTAAGCATGGGGCCTAATATTGCCTCTTCGGCCTTTGTTCACCCCCGGGCGGTTGTAGAGGGGGCGGCCACCTTGGCCGCAAAATCAAGCGTTTGGCCCTGCGCTGTCCTTCGAGCTGACATTGAGCCTATTGAGGTCGGTGAGGGTACGAATATCCAAGACGGCGCCGTCGTTCATGTGGCGGACGGTCTCCCTGTGAAGATTGGCGCATATGTCACCGTGGGGCACTTAGCCATGATCCATGCCTGCGAAATCGGTGATGGGTGTTTAATCGGGATGCACGCTACCTTGCTCGACGGGTGTGTAATTGGTGCACGTTCGATTATCGGTGCGGGCGCCTTGGTCACGAAGGGCACAAAGGTTCCACCTGGATCACTCGTCTTGGGCGCGCCTGCAAAAGTTGTGCGAAGTTTGACGGCAGAGGAACAAGCAGAACTTCCGAGCTGGGCAGAGAAATATGTGATTGTAGCGAGCCATCACTCGCGCTGGCACTGATGTCGACGATTGCTGAAAATACTTTAGCTCAAGCATCGTGGCTTTCGCGCCGCGCCAAACACCATGCCCGCGTGGATGGTCTCACGGAAGCACGTCGCTTGCGGGCAGCAGCGGGGCAGGCGCACCCGGTCGAAGATTTTCTTTTCACCTATTATCCGTTTCGCATGGGTGCTTTGCGGCGCTGGTCGCCCGGCTGGGGAGTTCAACTCGAGGCTGAATCGGCACCCGCAGGTGAAGCGTGGTGGCAACTCGGTGCAGCGGGGCTGTGCGTGAGCGAAAAAGAGAGAGATGCGACAGCACTCAAGCTTGCCCAATTTATACGCAATCTCTGCGTCGCGGTAGCTGGGCGTCCTGCGCACCATGGATGTTTCGGTTTACATGAGTGGGCGATGGTTTATCGCTCCACAGAAGCACGTCGTCATGCGAGTTGGCCGCTCCGGCTTCCTCCTGCGGCGACAGATGCGGTGGTAGAGTCTATGCCGGTGCGCTGCACGCACTTTGACGCATTCCGTTTCTTCACGGCTGATGCGCGTCCGCTTAATCGACTTCAGCCAGACTTGGATAGCCGTATCCTGAATGAGCAACCTGGCTGCATCCACGTGACGATGGACCTCTATAAGTGGGCAATGAAGCTGCGACAACTGATCCCCTCTGAGCTGGCTGCGGATGCTTTTGATTTAGCCATGGAGGCGCGGAGAGTCGACATGCGTGCAAGTCCGTACGACTTTTCAGCCTTAGATTTTAAACCTATTTGTATTGAGACCGCCGATGGACGTGCGGAATACGAAGTTGAACAACGCCGACTAGCTGCCCTGGCAGCGCCGATCCGCGCACAGCTCATTTCCTCCTGCGACCGAATCCTTGCTGGCTAAATTTAGGGCAGGCGAATCACCCAAATATCTTTGTACTCTACTCGACATCCTGGGTCGTGAGCTTGCAGTGCAAAAGTGCCTAAACCGATGCGACGGCCATCCATCCCCGCAGGCGGCTTCCAGCCAGCAGGTTCCGTAAAGTCGACCGTCTGTTTTCCATCAATCCAGACTTGGACATGTTTCCCTTGGACGCGGATGCGGTACTCAAACCAAGTATCATCAGGAGCTGCAGGGCGATCCATCACGTCTTTGACCCCGTAAAGCCCGCCAGTTTTTCGGGCATCTGCATGCGTCGCATTCACCTGTGCCTCATACCCAGCCGAAGGCCAACCGCTGGGCTGGTAGCGTGTGTGGAAATAAATACCTGAATTTGCTTTGGCGTGGGTGCGAACCTTTGCATTCAACTCAAAGTTCTTAAATTCAGCCCCGCCGTCTGGGCCGACATAATAGAGGTGACCGCGACCACCGCGGATTTGTATTTCGCCATCGGCGACCGTGAAGGCACTAGCGCCCTCTTCGGACGCTTTCCATCCTGCGAGAGACTTGCCGTCAAAAAGAAACTCTCGTTCGTACTCGGCACCACTTTTAAAGATGCAACAGCCCGTTGCGATAAAGCAGGTGGCGAAAAACGCACTGAATGTTAAGCGCATGAACTATTCTTTGGGAATGGTCCGTCTAGGTCAAGACGAGCGATAGTTCATTTCCGCGAGTCGTTTTTTCAACGTCGAGCGATTCATGCCCAGAATAACCGATGACCGGAGATGATTTTCACGTGTTTCTGTAAGTGCACGCAGGATCATTTCCCTTTCGATAATCGACAGAATATTCTGTGCCTCGGTGGTGCGGACTTTTTGGTAAAGCGCGTCGTAGAGTGACGTCAGATTGACTTCTGCGGATTCGGGCTCGGTAGCTGTCGAATCAGAACTGTTCTTTGCGCCCTTAGTTGAGGCCGTACGACGTGGCTCAAGAAGTTCGGCGGGTAAGTCTTTGGCGAGGATAGCCTCACCTTTGGCGAGGACGCCTGCACGATGAATAACGTTTTCGAGTTCACGGACATTGCCGGGCCAATCGTGCCGTATCAGCAGATCAAGAGCTTCCGAAGATAATCGACGGGCGCGCAACTTGCGTCCAGCCGTCACGCGTTGGAGCATGTAATCGACAAGTAAGGGAATGTCTTCGCGGCGTTCGCGTAAAGCTGGCAAGCGAATCCGAAACACATTTAAGCGATAAAAGAGGTCTTCACGGAAAAGACGTTCGGCAACCATCGATTCTAAATCTTTATTGGTAGCTGCTAAGAGGCGGACGCTGATTTTAATAGTTTCCGTGCCACCAACGCGTTGAATTTCTCCCTCTTGAATCGCTCGCAATACTTTCGTCTGCGTGGGAAGCGACATGTCGCCGATTTCATCGAGGAAAATGGTGCCCTTGTCGCAGAGCTCAAATTTTCCTAATTTTTGTCCAGTTGCGCCGGTGAAGGCACCTTTCTCGTGTCCAAAAAGTTCTGACTCGATGAGATTTTCAGGAATAGCCGCACAGTTAACGGCCACAAAGGGGCCTTTCGAACGGAGAGAGTGACGGTGAATACAGCGAGCGACTAATTCTTTGCCCGTACCAGACTCGCCCGTGACAAGGACAGTTGCCTCGGAGGCAGCCACTTGTCCGATTGCTTTGAGTACCGACTGCATCGGCTCCGAGTTACCCACAATGCCTTCTTGATAATCTGCGGGATTAATTTTTGGACGTAGCGATGCACCAACATTGGCTAAGTCGCGCTGTGCTTGAAGGGCTTTTTCGACGAGACCCAGCAGCTTTGCCTGGTCAAAGGGCTTCATCACATAGTCGTAGGCTCCGAATTTCATGGCCTCGATGGCCGTTTGCGTCGTCCCGAACGCAGTCATGAGAATGACCATCGTGTTCGGGGTTGCCCCGCGCAGGAGTTGCAGCGTTTCGATCCCCGTCATTCCGCCCATGCGGTTATCAAGTAGGATGACATTCGGTAGGTCTGTTTTTGCTACAGCCACGCCCGCTTCTCCGCTCTCTGCTTCTGTTACCAACCAGCCTTTGCCGGCAAGTGCTCGCCGTAGCGAATAGCGCAGATCTTTATCGTCATCGATAATTAGAATTTTAGCGCCGGTCGGTGCAGTTGGGTTGTCCATGATTGTTATTAAGCACAAGCAGTGCCGTTACGCCTTTAACTAAGGTTTTGTATAAAAATAAGCAATTTCCGTCCGAAGATTAATCTTCATAATTTCATAAACTATTGTTTAGCAGAGATATAAGCAAAAATATGGCTAAATGAGTTCGTGACGTCCATCGAGCCGCCGAATGAGCCTTCCTTCAATTTCAAGCAATGTCAGTGCCCCGGCTGCCGCATCTGGGGACGCGGAGGCAGCAATCGCTAGGGAGTCAGCATCGTGGGCCTCACCGCCGACAAAATATTGAAGCCATGGGTGTGCATGGATGTCACCGGTTTTAGCCTCTGCCGGTCGTGAGACCTTTTTGAATTCACCGAGTTCTTCGAGAATTTCATCAGCACTCGTGATGAGTGTCGCGCCATCACGTATGAGCGCATGACACCCTCGGCTCGCTGGACTATCCACTCGGCCAGGCAAGACGCAAACCGGACGTCCGAGCTCAAGTGCAAAACGGGCCGTGATGAGACTGCCACCCGCTAAATCTGTTTCGATGACGATGACGCAACGACTGAGTGCAGCCACCAAGCGATTGCGTTGCGGAAAGCTTTGTCGATCGGGTGGACGTCCTAAAGGGAATTCGGAAAGGATACACCCTCGCTCGGAAATTCTACGACGTAATTTCCAGGCATCCGGCGGATGTGTCCGGTCTAATCCATGTCCGAGTACAGCCGCTGTCCAGCCGCCACCCTCTAGAGCACCTTCGTGGGCTGCTTGGTCGATGCCTTGTGCAAGGCCGCTGATAATCCACCAATCACGACGGGCGAGTTCTGCGGAAAGCCTCCGCGCAAAACTGAGGCCATAAGGCGTACACCGTCGTGAGCCGACGATGGCAATCGAGCGCTCTGGCGGCAACGCGTTGCCTTCTGCATACAGCGCAAGTGGCGGGTCCCACATTGGGGCGAGGGCTTCCGGCCAAGCGTCATCGATGCCAGTGAGAATACGTAGCTGTAGATCTGCAGCCCATTTTTGCTCTGCGCTGACATCAAAATCTCTTCGACGTAAAACTTCGGCTACCGTTGGGCCAATACCTTTAACTTTCATTAATTCTGAAACCGAGGCACTCATTGCTGCCTGAAGATTGCCCGCGAAGGCATCGTGCAATCGGCGAACAGTGACAGGGCCAATCCCGGTTAAGCCATTGAGCAGGATACGCAGCGCAGCTTCGTCTTCAGGTATAGGGTACACTCATCCACTTGACCCTTTTGCTTAGGCTCTGCGCAAGGTCGGCGAAAGCCCATCCAGCAACTGGGTAGTTCTGACTGCAGTTTCGCCTTTATGTTGTGTAAGCCAGTCGGCTGCCAATGCATGCCAAGTGACAGCAGCGATGGTTGCCTGGAGTGGGGTCATTTTAAGTATCTTTCGTCGGGCGACAACGGAGGCGACGATCCCCGCGAGTAAATCGCCGGACCCGCCGCGTGCGAGGACAGGGCCTCCAAAAGGAATATAGGTCAGACTATCACCGTCAGTGACAACTGTGAGTGGGCCTTTGAGTACAATGATTGCCCGGAGTTTTTTTGCTGCGAGGTGTGCGGCTGCGGGGGTGGCACGTTTACCTGTTATGCGAAGAAATTCACCTGCGTGTGGAAGCAAGACGCGCTGGGTCGCACGATGGGTATCGCGGATGACCTTCGGGTTCAGCGCATCGGCATCAAGGATGGCGATACCGCGAATGGCGCGAGCCGTTGAGCTCGCGAGGGGAATCCCTTTCGTGCCGAGACCACTCCCAACTAATACTGCGTCAGCTCGCCCAGCGAGTGCGCCAATGTCAGCAGGCAGTTTGTTTTGGCCGGGCTTGAGCGGAACCCACATTGCCTCAGGCAACATCAAGGCGGCCCGCGCATGAATGACAGATGGAACGACGACAGTGACAAGCCCAGCACCCGAGCGCAAAGCAGCTTCGGTATTCATGATAACCGCGCCTGGCATTGTGCGTGAGCCGCCCACAATCAATAAGCGTCCTTGTTCGCGTTTTTCTGTGCGTGCATCGCGGGGCGATGTTAGCTGCCCTAAAACATTGCGTGTAGCGCAACGTTGGTCTTCGGCTTTCAGGGGGATCTCAATATCGACGACACGAATGCGTCCGGCGTTTTTGACGACGGCAGGTAGTAACAGGGGGGCTTTTAAACAACCAAGCGATACGGTCAGGTCCGCACGAAAGCAGGGAGAGTGATGGTGATCGCTAACTCCACTGGGCACATCGACGGCAAC
>CAJBPJ010000094.1 GCA_903957465.1 uncultured Opitutia bacterium | reverse complement strand
CGGGTGTGTGCTGTCCAAATAACAAGGTGGCGAACGAGTGTTTTGGGCACGCCGATGTTAACGTGGTACATCGACATGTGATCGGCATTAAAGGTGCACCAACCGAGGGCAGCTTCGGAAAGGTCGCCGGTGCCAACGACAAGTCCGCCGACTTGATTGGCAATATCCATAAGGACCTGGGTGCGCTCGCGTGCTTGAGTGTTTTCGTAGGTAACATCGTGTTGCCCCTTGGGGTGTTCGATGTCGTGCAAGTGCTGTTCCACCGCTAGGCCAATGGGAATTTCGCGTTGAGTTACACCAAGCGTCTGCATGAGCTGGCGTGCGTTGAGTAGCGTTCGTGCACTCGTGCCAGGTCCCGGCATAGTCACGCCAATGATACCGCGCTTATCAAGACCGAGGCGCCCAAAGGCTTCGAGGGCGACCAGCAGGGCTAATGTCGAATCGAGTCCGCCAGAAATGCCAATGACGACTTGCCGTGCGCCTGTGTGACGAATGCGTCGCGCGAGACCTGTGGATTGGATGGCAAAGATTTCTTGGCAATATTCATCACGACGCGTGGCGTCGGAGGGTACAAACGGGTGCTGAGAGAATCTCCGGCGCAACTTGGAAACGTGCCCGGTTGGCTGACCAAGTTCGAAGGCAATGGAGCGTGTAGGGCGCGGCGGTGTTGTCCCAAAGAAGGTGCTATTGCGCCGACGTTCAGCAGCGAGCTTATCGACGTCAATTTGCGAAACGAGCAGGGCATCCTCAAATCGGAAGCGCTCGGATTCGCCAAGCACGATCCCGTTCTCCGCAATTAAACCATGTCCACTGTAGACTAAGTCTGTGCTCGATTCACCTGCGCCAGCAGCTGCGTAAACATAAGCCGCTAGGCATCGTGCAGATTGATTGCGGACAAGCTCCCGACGGTAAGCAGCTTTCGTTAGCAGTTCATCGCTTGCAGAAAGATTGCAGAGCACCGTAGCGCCGGAGAGCGCTAGGCCGCCACTCGGTGGCTCGACCGCCCAAAGATCCTCGCAGAGCTCAATACCGATGACGCAGTCGATGACATCGGATGCGCGAAAGAGTAAGTCTGTACCAAAAGGAATTCCGCCAAGGCTGGTTAACGTTTGTGTTGTGTTAACGCGCGCAGAGGCGAACCAGCGCTGTTCATAAAACTCTCCGGTGTTTGGTAAGTGTGTCTTTGGAACGACACCGAGAATTTTTCCACGTGAGACAAAGGCGGCGCAGTTAAAGATACGTCCGTCGACTTCGATTGGCAGGCCGATTAGAGCCGTGACGCCCAGTTTCTGGGTTGCCTCCGCAACCTTGCGCAGCGCCAAAAGGGACCCTTCAAGTAGGCTTCGGTTTGGGATGAGGTCTCCACAGGTGTAGCCAATGAGGCAGAGCTCTGGTAGGACAATGACCTCTGCGCCTTCGGCGGCTGCCTTGCCGAGTGCTTGGATGACGAGGTCTGCGTTGGCCCCTGGGTCGGCAAGGCGCAGGGCTGGGGACACGGCGGCAACCGTGACAAACCCGTTCTGGTGCAAGCGCTGAGGCATGTGTCAGGACCAAACAGCCTCGCAGGCGTAGCTACCGGTGGCAACCCGAAAGCCCATGGCGAAAAGCATTCGCGCACAAAAAACCCGCTAGAAAGCGGGTTTTAAAGATTCGCACCCCGTGTTTATTTATTCGGGCTCGGCGACCGAGAAGGTGACGTTGGAGACTTCGGCTTGGGCCAGGACGTCGAGAACGTTTACCACGCGCTCATAGCGGGCGGTTTCTTCGGCTTGAACGGTTACCAGCAGCTTCGTTTTTCCGCTATCTGCATTCTGTTTGGCCCTTTTCATTTCCTGGAAGAGCTGGACGAGATCTCTGTCCTGCGGTGTCGAAATAGCTTCGTCGTTCAGTGACACTTGGCCGTTTTCCGCAACGGAAATGGTGAGTTCGTCTGGCATCTCCGTCTCTTTAGCAGTGTCAACGTTGCCGGGTAGAGTGGTTTTAAGTTCGTGTTCAACTTTTACGGCACCAGCCATCACCATGAAGAAGAGCATGATGACGAACACCACATCGATCATCGGGGCGATTTGGAATCCGGCATCAGGATTGGTGACGGAAAGTTTGCGGTGTTTCGCCATGGCTTATTGCTCGTGGTTGAGTCCGGAGAAGGCGATGTTGTCTATGCCTGCTTCGCCAGCCCACTCCAGAGCCTTCGAGATGTACTTGGCGTGGCAGTTCTTGTCGGCACGGATGAGTAGGCGGAAATCTTTATTGTTCCCTTTGCGGCGCTCGAGTTCCTTGGAGATGCCATCTTTGTCGTTGGGATCTAATTCGCGGTCATCGAGCTTGTACTTTGCCTGGCCTGTGGTGGCGTCCCACGAGATATTAATCAAACCAGCAGCAGCTTTGTCGTCGCGCTTCTTGCCGTGCGAGGCGACGGGCAAGGAGATGTTCTTGTCGACCTTTAGCACCTGGGCTGAAGTGATGGACATGAAGAAGATGAGTAGCACCAAGAGGACGTCGATCATCGGCGCCACTTGGAACTCAGGTTCCCCATCTCCTCCGCCTCCGCCTGCCATGGTCTGGTCTGCTTAGGTTGAGGGTTAGGCCTGAGACACCCCGGAGGCGTTCGGCTCGGTCCAAACTGGGTCGGCAGCGATGGCAGGCTCGCATCCGAGCTCATTAATCTTACCGGCTACTTTATCGTAAGGGAAGGCACGGAAGCGGGCGGCTGCCAGCTCGCCGAGATCGTGAACATTCTCTGCCACGCGGTTTCGGATGAGGTAGTAGAAGATAAAGGAAGGGATGGCAACGGCTAGTCCTGAGGCGGTGGCTACGAGCACCTCGCCGATAGCACCTGCGAGCTTGGAGGGGTCACCTACGCCGGAACTGCCAAGGGTTTCGAACGCACTCATCATCCCGACGACTGTTCCGACAAGTCCAATCATGGGCGTGCAGACTCCAAGCACGGAGAGGTAGGAGATGCGGCCCTGCATGTCGCCGTTGATGCGGGCAATTTCTGCGAACATCGCTTCTTCAGTCATTTCTTTACCTTCGGGAGACATCTTCAGGCCAGCTCGCATGATATCAGCGAAAGGCGAATCCGTGCTCTGTGCGAAAGCATAGGCGCCACGGTAGTCGCCAGCCCTGAAGTAATTGTCGATTTGTTCTACCTCCTCGGCAGGGTAGGCGTACTTCTTTGTCGTCTTCATGTAGCCGTCGATGATAAGCCAAACCATCAGCATCGAACTGATCAGTAGGGGATACATAACCCAACCACCTTCATGGAAGGTATCCATCATGGTGCGGGTATGTACGCCGGGGGCGGCGGCAGCAGCTGCATCCTGAGCCATGGAGAGGCTGGTGGAGAGTGCGAGTGCTAGGGTGAGACGCAGGAGGTTTCTCATGGGTTATTGGGATAGTTGTTATTTAGGGAAGTGCAACGCATCACTGACTAACAGGAGGCGTTTCTTGGATGGCTCCTTGGGCAGCCTCGGCGGCGACACGATCCTCCTTGGGGAGGAGCTTTTTAGCCTCTTCGGCTTCTTTGGAGACAGGGAAGGTGGCAATTAATTCGGTAAGGTAGCGGTTTGAGACTTCTTCAAGTTTCAAGCTGCGTGTAGCCGGGCTATCCATTCCGCGGAAGGCTTTGGCTGCGCCGAGCAGGGCTTTCGGTAGGTGTTCTTGTTGTGAACCGTAGAAGACAGGGACGCGCAGGTAGGTGTTCATGGCGTCCTCGTACTTTTTAAGGGCAAGGAGGGAGGTACCTTTCAGCAAGTGTAGGCGAGCGAGCACATCTGGATCATCCATTTGGGGGATGAGTGTAGTTGTTGCAGTAATGACGCCTGCATGGTCGCCCTTGCGTGCCTGTAAGAGCAATTTTGCCAATTTGATTTTGTTGGTAAGCTCTGGGCTGGAACCATCGTCAACTTTGTCGAGTGTATCTAAGAATGTGCTTAGGGCTGCATCGTTGTCGAGGCGGTCGAGTGCATCGAGTTTAATGGCGGCTGCTTTAATCCAAGGACTTCCGCGCACAGTCTTGACGCTGGAAAAGGTTTTTAGAACCGGCTCAATCGTCTCAAGCGCTTTGGATGATTCTCCACGGAGAATGAGATTTTTAGCCTCCACCATGGGTTGAATGACGGGCCACTCGATGAGGATGGCTTCAGTCATTTTTTTCGTGGTAGACATCTCGATACCGCCGCTGACTGTTTTGCGCTCAATCTTTTCGAAGGTATTGTCGAAGCTCGCTTTGGATGGATCGATGATTGGCCGAGGCGGGCGTGCTTTTTCGTCTAACTTAAAAGGATTATTAACTTCCCAGCGGTCACCGTTTTTAAAGGTGACAAATTGGGCAGGCGACGAAGCCGCCAGGAAGAGAAGCGCGAGGGTGAGGGTGTAAATGCGCATGGTCATCAGAATGAGGTGAGGCGCTTGCGAGCCTCTTGTGCTTCGGGAGTATCCTTGATGCGATCCTTGGTGATCATTTCATTAAATGTCTGTCGAGCAGCATCCTTTTGTCCGAGTTTTTCTCCAAGTAGAATGCCTGAGCGCAGGTAGGCTTTGGCTGTCCAGCGTTCATACTTTTTCCAAGCCACGATACAGCGTTGGTAGAGAACAACCGCTTCATTGAAGCGATTTTGACGTTCTTCAATCAATCCAAGATGGAAGAGGCATCCGGCAGTTGTTTCACCGCGCCATTCCTTTATCTCTGCGATTTCCTTAAACTCTTTCTTGGCTTCATCAAATTTTCCAAGTTCCAACAGAGCACGGGCTTTGCAGAAGCGAAGGTCTTTTTCCTTCGACATCGTAATATTGTTTGCGATGGCCTCTTCGCAAATGGCGAGTGCCTCTTTGGCTTTGCCCTGGGAGAGACGAATGTCGGCTAGGCCGGCGAATCCAAAGTCAGCGTAGTCTGACGACCGGCCGTGTTCTGTGAGGTAAGTGAAATACGCTTCAGCCTTCGGGTCGTTTTTGCTGGCGAGATAATCTCCAACTGTACCCAGAATCGCTGGGCTCAGTTCTTCAGCTTTATAAAGGTCGGCAATCTTGCGCCACATAGCTTCTGCTTGAGCGGGATCACGAGCGAGGACGGATAGGGTTGCTTTGCCGTAGTACGCACGTGCTTGGGCAATAATGGTGCTGTCGTTTTTAAGTTGGAGAACGGCGTCGAGGTCTGCTTCGGCTTGCTTAAGGTTGTAGGCAGATGGGTCGACAACGGCACCTGGGCGGACTTTTTTGACACGGCGGGCGAGTTTCTCTGCAAGGAAAGCAATCAGACGCTCTGAGCCTTCTTGCTTTCGGTCATTCAGCGTTTCTGCGATCACTGACGAAAGGATATCGAGTGCAGCTTTTCGTGCTGCCGCGACGGATTGCTGACGCTCTGTTTCAATCAGACCGAGTTCTTTGGCAAGTTCATCGGAAAGTTTGGTGAGATCCGCTTTGGCAGCTGCGTGCTCGGGGGTGTTGGCCTTTTGGGCGCGCACAATCTCTTCAATCTTACGGCGCGCTGCATCGAGCATTACGCCATACTGGCGCTGGGTGCGCTCAGCTCGTTGGGTAAATTCAGGTTTATCGCCGAGTTTCTCGGTCGCTTTGATAACTTCGTAAAGATAACCCAGCGCCTTAGGATTATTGTGATCCCAGTCATAGAGCTCTTGGTCGAGATCACGCATCCGTTTGTAGTCGCCGCGTCCAGGCAACAGTTTGCCGAGTTCGCCGAGGATAAAGTCGAGGGCTTGTGGATTGGTGCGGGCGCAGCGGGCTGCTGTCGTGTAGGCGTCAATGGACTGCACCGTGAAATTCTCTTTAGCGGTTTCGGCGCGCTGCTTTTCAGCCATCAATGCAGCCTTGGCAGATGCTTCGCCGGTTACGCGGACCTTGTAATCTAAGTCCGCAGCTTTTTTCGCCTCGAGGTCGGCCTTTTTTGTCAAAGCGTCGCCAATCAAGGTATGAACTTCAGGAAGCTGGTTCAGAATAGACTCACTCTTGTCAGAGCCATAGTCAGCGAGCCATTTTTTGGCTACAGCGAGACCTGCGTCAGGACTTTCAACATTCATGGCTACAATGCCTTGGCGGTAGCTGACGTCTGAGAGGTACTGTCCTTTGGGAAACTCAGTGACGTATCTGTTGAGCGAGTCCCGGGTCTCTTTGTACTTTCCTTGGAAGAACCAGGTAAGGCCTTGCATGTAGAGCGCTGGCTCGCGCGCAGGGCTCTTCGGGTATTTGGTCAAAAATTCTTCAGTGGCTTTGCGGGCTTCAGGCCAATCGACGTTTGCAAAGTAGCAGCGGATAATCCCGAAATCGATTTCTTGCAGTGCATCTGCGGGCAGGTTTTTGACGTTGGCTTTGGCCCACTTGAATTGCTCGATGGCCTTATTGTAGTCCTCTTGCTCGATAGAAATCTCTCCAAGTCCAACCGCAATAGGTCCTGCTTCGGCTGACTCAGGGAACTTTGAGAGAAACTCGCGGCTGCTTAACTGCGCCTTGCTGTAGTCATTGATCCGGCGGAGTGCTTCGATGTAGTAAAAGTATGCGCCAGAAATTTTTTGGAAGCCTGGGTTGTTTTCGAAGATATCGCGGAAAGCGATAAACGCTTCCCAAGGGCGCCTTAATTCTAGCAGGCAAAGGCCGATGCGGTAGGAGATGACGGCGTCGTAATCTTTATTTGCATCGAACTCCGCTTGGATTTTTTTGAACGCCTCGACTTCTTCTTTAGCTTTATCGATACGGGCTTTAGCGGCGTCATCAGGCTTAGGGAATGCGCGGTTAAGGTTATCGACTTCGAATTGTTTAATCTCAACTGCCTTGATGATGTTACGGGCCAAGGTTGCGCGACGCAGTGCGCCTTGGTAGTTGGAGAGGGCTTGGCGATAGAGATCGTCTTTGGCTTTGGCGTCAGAGGCTTCTTCAGCTGACTTGAAGCGAGCGTCGCCAATTTCGAGGCGTTGAACGTTGGCGCGCACAATTTCGCTGGGGCTACCGAGTCCTTTTGCTTCAATCTCTGCGCGGAGTTGCTCGGCTTCTTTGGTCATGCCGAGCTTGGTGTAGATTTCTACGAGGCTGTTGGCGGCTTCACGTCGTTCAGGCGTGCCCATGCCATTCGAGGTGGCTTGTTGAAGCAGTACCATCCCTTGGTTTAGGGCTGTCTTAACTTCGGCATCGGATTGCCCCTTAGCTTTTTCTTCCAGCACTTTTGCGGTAAGGGTGAAAGCATTGACGCGATCCTCTTCTCGGATTTCAGGGCTGGGCTTACGCAGCATTTCCAGATCCTTAAGGGCTTCGTTCCATTTGGACTGGTTGGCGAATACTTCAATCAGCGTTAGGCGCACTACGCCGCGCATGTTGTTATCCCCGAGCATGTCCTCGGTGCCTTTAGGATATTTGGAAAGGAAGAGCTGGAGGGAGGCGTCTGCGTTGGCCCAATCCTTCAACATCACCTGGCAGGTTGCCTTACGGAAGAGGATAGCTGCTTTGGCCGCATCGGGAAGACTATCGGCTTTCTTTTCGAGTTCTGTAAAATGACCTAAAGCCTCTTGGTATTTTTTCGCACCGAGGGCGATTTCGCCCTGATTCCACAGGCGCTCGGTCGGACTTTCGACGGGTGCAGCTTTGGCTGCAGGCGGTTGCTGTCCATGAACGGGTGCAGGGATAGGGGTAACGGCGATCAAGACAGCGAGAAGCGCTGCCTTGGCCAACCGATAAGTACGAGACTCTGTGCGGGCCATCTTCGGGGGTGCTTAGGGGGGTTCTTAACTACGCCTTGGGGGTGACCCTGCCAAGCCCGAACCCTTCACAGGGATTCTTTAGCGGGAAGGCCTTAGGCCTGTCGCCAAAAGAGTCTCAAACCCAGGCGCTTTGGCCTCTTTGGCGACCACTTGCGCCGAGATATTCCGGAAGCCAGCGCTCTCCATCCAGTCGCAAAGCTGATTGGGTTCAAAGCCTAGCCAGCGGTCGGCATAGAGTTTGCGGGCACGCTCGAAAGTATGAGCCTTTAAGTCTAGGAGTAAGAGTCGACCGCCTGGTTTCAAAATGCGGAAAGCTTCCCCGAGTGCTTGGCGCGGGTGTTCGGCGTGGTGGAGTGCTTGGCTCAGTAGGGCGATGTCGACGGATTTATCCTTCAGAGGGATTTTTTCAATGTCCCCAAGTACGTAGTCGAGATTTTCAATGCCTTGTTTGCGTGCCAGGGCGCGACCGACTTGGACCATGCGGGGTGAATTATCGATGCAGTGAACGAATTCAGCTTGTCGCGCGAGCAGTTGGGAAAGAGCACCTTCGCCTGCGCCCAAGTCAGCGATACGTAGGCGTGGCACGAGTAAGAACAACATTTGGCCGATAGCCTCCCATGAACGGCCCGGGCAGTAGTTGCGACCGAGTCGACCAGCGACTAAATCAAAGTGTGCTTCGGTTTTTCGACGACGACGTTCACCCAGTCTTCGTAGGGCGCGTAAGTCTGATTGAGATTTGGAATCTTCAGCCAGCGCTTGCGTGGTCGCGTCGAGCACGGCCCTTACTGTTGCTGTGAGATCAGGTGAAAGACAGTAGTGCGTGTGCTTGCCGTCGCGACGGTCTACGGCGAGTCCGGATTGACGAAGGAGTGAAAGGTGGGTGGAAATCCGGGCCTGTTTCATTCCGAGAATTTCTTGTAGCTCACCGACGGTAACCTCGCCTTTGTCCAACAGCAAAAGAATGCGGGCGCGGGTTGGGTCCGAGAGTAGTCTTAAGAGATCCCAAGGGTCAGGCATGTCTTTAACTTGGTCCCTGAAGGCGTCGGTGTCAAAAGAGGAAGCCCCGCAGTGCG
>CAJBPJ010000093.1 GCA_903957465.1 uncultured Opitutia bacterium | reverse complement strand
GCCGAGCAAGCGAAGGGAGCCGTTGCCGTTCATGGCGACGGAGAATCCGTCGTCGAGTTCGACGCAGTTTAAATCAACGTGTTGGACGCGACCGTTAGCCTTCGCGCGAACTTCAGGCGTCTTCAGCTGAGCGACACCACCGATGTGGAAGGTTCGCATGGTCAACTGTGTACCTGGTTCGCCGATCGACTGAGCCGCAATAATGCCAACGGCTGTACCGCGCTCAACCAGACGACCGGTCGAAGGGTCGAGGCCATAAGCGCGCGGAGGGATAGCATTTACACGCATGTGAGTCAGCGGCGAGAGCACCTTAACGCGCTCAATGCCTGCCTTCTCCACACGGACAACCGCAGCCTCGTCAATCAATTCGCCTGCCTTGATGAGCACTTCGGAAGGGTTGAGAGGGTTGACCACCGCATCCGCAGCACAACGACCGAGGATACGTTCAGCCAATGGCAGCAACACTTCGTCGCCGTCATAAATATTCGTCTTCCAGATACCATTTGGCAGATGGACATGGACGCGATCCACGCCGGCATCTCGCAACTTGGCGATAAGCTCTTCGGTAAGCACGTCATCTTCCTTCGCCAGCGTCTTCGGAGATCCGCCGGTAGGATTTGCAACGACCATCGCAATGTGGCGACCAATGGAAGCATCACCGAGGGTGATAACTTCGCTGCTAGGAGGGCCGACGTTGTCATCAGTGACGATAACATCCATCGCAACGTCGCAAAGCTTACGCGTCATGTAACCTGCGTCAGCTGTCTTCAGGGCGGTGTCGGAAAGACCCTTACGCGCACCGTGAGTCGAGATGAAGTACTCGAGGACCGAAAGACCGTCGCGGAAGGACGACAGAATCGGACGCTCAATAATTTCACCGGAAGGCTTAGCCATCAAACCGCGGGCTCCGCAAAGCTGTTTGACCTGGGCTTTATTACCACGAGCACCGGAGTCCATCATGGCGAAGACCGGGTTGATAATCCAGCGATGGGCGTGACGTGGGTCACCCTTCTTGACGCCAGCCATACGCGAGGAACCAGAGAGTGTGGTATACACGGACTGGGCAATCTGGTCTGTCGCAGCGTTCCAAATTTCAACGACTTTATTACGGCGTTCTTCTTCCGTGATAGATCCATCCGCAATGTCGCGGTGACATTTTGCAACACGGTCGGAAGCTTCGCGCACGACCTTTTCCTTTTCCTTCGGGAAGATCATGTCGTTCACGCCGATAGAGATACCCGCACGGGTAGCGATACGGAAGCCGGTCTCCTTGAGTGCATCAAGGACAGGAACTGAGCCCTCACGGCCGACAGCTTTATAGGTAGCCAAGATGAGGTCACCGAGCTGCGATTTCTTGACCGTGAAATTCACGAAGCCAAGTTCGCGCGGCCAAATCGTGCCGAAGATAATGCGGCCGACAGTCGTTGTAATAATACGGGCGTTACGATCACCGTAAACAGTGTCGCGACCAAAGTCTGGATTGCGGAAGCGAACCCAATCGTGGAAGTGAACGGCGCCTTCAGCCTCAGCGAACACTGCATCATCAACCGTGTTGAAGGTTGGCAAGTGCGTGTCTTTTTGAGACTTATCGACGGGCTCGTAGGTGAGGTAATAAGCACCCAGCACGATGTCCTGCGACGGCGTAAGGATCGGCTTACCGCTCGATGGCGAGAAGATGTTGTTCGTCGACATCATGAGGAGCTTACACTCCATGATGGCTTCGAGTGACAACGGGACGTGCACGGCCATTTGGTCACCGTCGAAGTCCGCATTGTAAGCGGTACAAACGAGCGGATGCAGACGGATAGCATCACCTTCAATCAAGACAGGCTCGAAAGCTTGAATGGATAGACGGTGGAGTGTCGGCGCACGATTTAAGAAGACAGGGTGACCCTTGGTAACTTCTTCCAGGAGATCCCACACCTCAGGACGGCGCTCGAGAATATACTTCTTGGCGCTACGAACGGTGTGAACCAATCCAAGTTCTTTGAGGCGCTTAATGATAAACGGCTCGAAGAGAGTGAGGGCCATTTTCTTAGGAAGGCCGCACTGGTTAAGCTTAAGCTCAGGACCAATGACGATGACGGAACGACCGGAGTAGTCCACGCGCTTACCGAGCAAGTTCTGACGGAAGCGTCCGTGCTTACCCTTGAGCATGTCGCTGATAGACTTCAGCTGACGGTCACGATCTTTGACAGGTTTGCCGTGGCGACCGTTGTCCAAGAGAGCATCGACGGCTTCCTGGAGCATGCGCATTTCATTATGGATGATGACGTCAGGCGTCTTCATCTGAATCAGTGCGCGCAGACGATTGTTACGGTTAATAACGCGACGGTAGAGATCGTTTAAGTCGGATGTAGCAAAACGTCCGCCTTCGAGAGGCACGAGTGGACGAAGGTCAGGAGGAATAACAGGTAGCACAGTGAGCACCATGTGCTCAGGACGCTTGCCGGATTCCAAGAAGCCTTGGACGACCTTCATGCGGCGGGCTACCTTCTTCTTGATTTGCTTCGAACGTGTATTCTGCAGTTGGTCGCGAAGTTCTTCGACGGTGCTCGCGAGATTCATTTCTTGCAGCAGCAACGAAAGTGCTTCGGCACCCATGCGAGCCTTGAAGGCGTCAGGACCATACTTGGAGACGGCATCGCGGTACTCTTCTTCGGTGAGGAGAGCTTTGCGATCGAGGCCAGTTTGGCCTGGGTCAACCACGAGGTACTTTTGGTAATAAATGACCTGCTCCAGATTGCGCGTCGTCATGTCGAGCATGAGCGACAAGCGGCTAGGCATGCTCTTTAAGAACCAGATATGCGAAACAGGGATAGCGAGGCGGATGTAGCCCATGCGCTCGCGACGAACGCGGGAAACGGTGACTTCGACGCCGCACTTATCGCAGGTAACGTCCTTATACTTTACCTTCTTATACTTGCCACAATAGCACTCATAGTCGCGGACAGGTCCGAAGATGCGCTGACAGAAGAGTCCATTAGGCTCGGGCTTGAAGGAACGGTAGTTAATCGTCTCAGGGCTCTTAACTTCCTTAAGTCCTTTGGCCTTACGATTACCCCACTCGTCTGTCTCGTCGAGGAGCTGGTCGCCGGTCCAGGCAACAATCTCCTCAGGCGATGCAATCGAGATGGATACGTAGTCGAAGGTTTGCTCCCTCGTCTCGTTGGCGGTGAACTCGGTCGTGTTCTCGGGCTGGATCATTTTATGAAGGGTTGGGTGGGTTATCAGTTGCGCTCGGCAGGAAGGGATGTGCCTAGGCGAACGTCGAGACAGAGCGCCTGCATTTCCTTCATCAAGACGTTGAAGGACTGAGGTGTTCCGCTGACGAGGGTGTTGTCACCCTTAACGAGTTGTTCGTAAATCTTGGTACGTCCTGCGACGTCGTCCGACTTAACGGTAAGGAGTTCTTGGAGCGTGTAAGCAGCACCATAAGCTTCGAGAGCCCAGACTTCCATTTCGCCGAAGCGCTGGCCGCCGTACTGAGCCTTACCACCAAGCGGCTGCTGGGTGATGAGACTGTAAGGTCCGGTTGCACGAGCGTGAATCTTGTCTGCGACAAGGTGGTTCAGCTTCATCATATAGATGTGCCCAACCACGACGTCTTGGTCGAAGGCTTCGCCGTTGTGACCATTAAAGAGCATAGCTTTGCCTGTTTCAGGCAGACCAGCTTCCTTCAAGTACTCACGGATCGAAGCTTCAGGGATACCGTCGAAGATCGGGGTCGCAACTTTCAGGCCGAGCTTGGAACAAGCCCAACCTAAGTGAGTCTCGAGAACCTGACCGACGTTCATACGTGAAGGAACGCCCAGAGGGTTAAGGCAGATGTCTACCGGTGTGCCATCAGGGAGGTAAGGCATGTCTTCGACAGGCACAATGCGCGCGACGACACCCTTGTTACCGTGACGACCGGCCATCTTGTCACCGACTTGGATCTTACGCTTGGTTGCGACGTAAACTTTGACGTTCTTAATCGCCCCACCCTCATCGATACCTTGCTCGATGGCCTCGACCTTGCGCTTACGCTCAGCCTCAAGCTCATCGAAGCGACGGTGATAACCATCGAGGATGTTACGGATCTTCTGCTTCACCGGCGAATCATTCATCTCGATCGTACGTGAAACGGACGCGAGGCGACGCAGGAGCGTCTTGGTGATCTTGCGGTTTGCAGGGATAATTTCTTCTCCGGTGTCAGAATTACGGACATCGAGAGGGATTTTCTCGCCGAGGAGGAAGTTCGAGAGCGTGTCTGTCATTTCCTCACGGAGTTTAGACTCAAGTGTGCGATGCTCTTCGTTAACTTTCTTCAACGAGCGGCGCTGTTCGGCAGCGTCAAGCTTACCGCCGTCTTCGTCAGTACGTGAAGAGACTTTTACATCCATCACGATACCGGAAATGCCGGAAGGAACGACCAATGACGTGTCTTTGACGTCGCGGGCTTTTTCGCCGAAGATGGCACGGAGAAGCTTCTCTTCAGGAGCAAGGTCACCTTCGCTCTTCGGGGTAATCTTACCGACGAGAATGTCGCCAGGGGCAACTTCTGCGCCAATACGAACCACGCCGTCGCGGTTAAGGTTACGCAGAGCGGTTTCCGAGAGATTCGGAATGTCTCGGGTAATTTGTTCAGGCCCAAGCTTGGTGTCACGCGCGGTCACTTCAAATTCCTCGATATGCACCGAGGTGAAGGTGTCCTGCTTGATCATACGCTCGGAGAGAAGGATAGCGTCTTCGAAGTTGTAACCATTCCAAGGCATGAAGGCGACGAGCACGTTACGGCCGAGCGCGAGCTCGCCCTTATCGGTGGCAGCACCGTCAGCAATAATGTCCCCAACCTTGATTTTTTGACCGCGCTCGACAATCGGGCGCTGATTGAAACAGGTGGACGAGTTGGTCTTGAGGAACTTGCGGAGATCGTAAACCCAGATGCCTTTAGCTTCATCGGTCTTGAACTTCCGGTTCTCAATTTGATTAGCCGCAACTTCGCCGTCCTTAGTAATAATAATACGACGTGCATCAACCGCTGCGACAATGCCGGCGCCTTCAGCGACGACCACCGTCTTTGAGTCGATAGCCACGCGACGCTCGAGACCGGTGCCCACATAAGGAGACTCGGTAACAATCAAGGGCACGCCTTGGCGTTGCATGTTAGAACCCATGAGCGCGCGATTTGCGTCGTCGTGCTCTAGGAAAGGAATGAGGCCAGCGGCCACGGACACGACCTGCAGAGGTGAGACGTCCATGTAATCGACGTCTTCAGGATCAAGCTCCTGAATATCATCACCGACACGGCAAGTTACAGGGCCACGCAGACGACCGTCTTTTTCAACGACGGAATTAGCCTGAGCGACCTTGAAGCGCTCTTCTTGGTCGGCGGTCATGAACTCAACGCGGTCACTGACTTTACCACGGAGCACCTTGCGGTAAGGAGCTTCGATAAAGCCGTAAGGGTTGATACGAGCGTAAGTCGACAGGGAGTTAATCAGACCGATATTCGGTCCTTCGGGCGTTTCAATTGGGCAAATACGACCGTAGTGCGAAGGGTGCACGTCGCGGACTTCGAAACCTGCGCGATCGCGATTGAGACCACCTGGCCCGAGGGCAGAGAGACGACGCTTGTGCGTCAACTCGGCCAACGGATTGATTTGGTCCATCAGCTGGCTGAGCTGGCTGCGCGCGAAGAACTCGCGAATCGCATTCGCGAAAGGCTTCGGGTTAACGAGCTTCTGAGGTGTCAGGGAGTCGACCGATTGGTCATACTCATTGATACGAGCCTTGACGGTCTTAACGACATTCTTGAGGCCTGCACGGCACTGGTTGGCTAAAAGTTCGCCAACGTTACGCACGCGACGGCTACCTAAGTGGTCAATGTCATCGACGTGCAATTTGCCACGGCGAAGCTGGAAGAGGAGCTTAGTCGCAGCGACAATGTCATCCTTGTCGATGGTACGTGAGCGCAATTCGGCTTCAGCTTCTTCCTGCTTATTACGGAAAGCTGCCTTCGTGCCGGCGGACTCTTGGCGATGGCCAAGCTTTTGATTCAACTTGTAACGACCAACGCGACCGAGGTCATAACGAAGCGGATCTTGGAACAAGCGGTACATGTGAGCTTTCGCGCTCTTGGTGTTTACAGGCTCGCCTGGACGAAGCTTGCGGAAGATTTCCTTCACGGCGTCTTCTTCGTTCTTAATACCGTTACCTTCCGTGTCTTTACGAAGTGCGAGAATGATCGCACCGCCATCAGGCTCTGTGTCGTAAACCGTGAATTTAGCTTTCGCACCTGCCGAAGCAACCAGTGCGCGGAGCGTAGCGATGTCTAACTTGTCGTACTGCTTAGCAATAGGCTTACCGAGGGCGACGTTGACTTGGTCTTCTGCGAAGACGAGGCGGGCCTGTTCTTCAGGGCTGAGCTCGAGAGCTTGCTTAGCTGTCAGTTCGCGGGTGCCGTAGAAAAGCGAGAGGATGTCGCGGTCTTGGTTATAACCAAAGGCACGCAGCAAGGTTGTGAGTAGGAACTTACGACGGCGACGACGACGGTCGAGGTATACCCAAAGCAAATCGTTCTGGTCGAACTGTACTTCGATCCATGTGCCACGGTCAGGAATCACCCGGAATGCGTGGAGAAGCTTGCCGCTCGTGTGAGGGGCTTCTTCAAAACAGATGCCAGGCGAACGGTGTAACTGGGAAACAACCACGCGCTCAGCACCGTTGATGATGAATGAGCCACGGTCGGTAATCATGGGCAAATCACCCATGAGGATCTCTTCATCCTTGAAGGAACCTTTTTCAACCAGACGAAGCTTAAGCAGAAGCGAGACTGAGAAGGTGGTTCCTTCGCGAATACACTCTAACTCGTGTATCTTATTAGCGGTGAGGGTGTAGTCGAGGTACTCGAGGCGGAAGTTGCCGTTATTGCTCTCCACAGGGAAGACTTCCTTGAAAACGGATTCGAGGCCAACGTTGTCGCGATTGGCCGTTGGCGTCTCCATCTGGAGAAACTCCTGGTAGGAGAGAATCTGATTCTCAATGAGGTTCGGCGGAGGGATAACCTCGCGGAGCTTGCCGAAATTCTTGCGTTCGTAGGACATGGCGTAAAAGGCAGGAGAAGTTTTTGAGTTGGGAGAAAGTTGTTGCCTCGATAGCGGACGAGGCGGCCGTTGGAAAAATGTGGGGGCGGTTAGGAGGTGACTCCTGCCGCTCCCCACTGAAGGAGCGTTTGAAAACGCGACGGAAGGTTACTTGATCTCGACGACGGCACCGGCGGCCTTGAGTTTTGTCTCGAGGTCCTTGGCTTCGTCTTTGGAAACGCCTTCCTTGACAGGCTTCGGAGCACTCTCGACGAGGTCCTTAGCTTCCTTGAGGCCCAGGCCAGTGATGGCACGGACTTCTTTAATGACGTTGATGGCATTGGGGCCCTTCTCCTTGAGAATGACGTCAAACGTCGTCTTCTCTTCGGCAGGTGCACCGCCAGCGTCGCCCGCGCCCGCTGCGACAACGGCAACCGGAGCGGCAGCGCTAACGCCCCACTTGGTTTCGAGGTCTTTAACGAGGGCAGCGATGTCCATAACGGACTGGGCGCTGAGCCATTCGATAACTTGGTCTTTAGTGATATTGCTCATGGTGGTAGTATCCTTGAACGGTTCGCGTCCCATAGTGGTAGGACATTTGAGGGCGTTGGCCCCGAACCAGGGTTCTTTGGTGTTGTGTGTTGGGTTTTGGTTTTATCCCTACCTCGCTCAAGCCACATGGCTCAAGTCTGGCAGGAAAAGTTAGGCGGCGGGAGCCGAAGTTTTCTCGGCAGCTTCGTTCTTGGCGACAAGTAGGCGCGCGAACTGGGATGCAGGCGTTTGCAGCAACGAGAGAAGCTGCGCGCGAATGACTTCGAGCGAAGGCAACTTCGAAAGCACTTCGACTTCTTTCGTGGTAAGGACTTTGTCGTCCAATACGCCGACTTTAATTTCGAGCTTAGCCGAATCCTTGAAGAATTTGACTAAGACCTTGGCGACGCCTGCAGGATTCTTGCCGCCAGTAACGACTGCAGTATGGCCAACTAGCGCTGAGCCAAGATCGGGCAACTTTGCTTTCTTCACGGCAATATTGAGGATGCTATTCTTGACCACGTGATACTCTGCACCGAGAGGGCGGAGTTGATCGCGGATGGTGTTAGCGTTTTCGACGGTTACTCCCGTGAAGTTTGTCACCAAAAGGTAATTGGACTTCGCAAGGTGAGCGGCGACTTCGTCGACGAGGAATTGTTTTTCTGCGCGCATGTGTGTAGTTGCGTTTAGTTAGGTAAGGATGACCTTAGGCGGTAGGCGCAGCGGCAGCTGCAGCACGAAGGTCAAGACGGATACCTGGACTCATGGTTGAGCTCAGGGTTACAGATTTAATAAAACGCGTTCCAGCGAAGCCTGTTGGCTGCGACTTGATGAGAGCGCCGAGGGCTGCGTCAATGTTTTGGGCGAGTTGTTGCGCGCCAAATGACTTCTTACCAACGACGATCACGACGTTAGCAGTCTTATCCATTTTGAACTCAACGCGACCGGCTTTGACTTCCTTGATAGTGCGAGGAACATCGTCCGTCACGGTGCCTGACTTAGGATTTGGCATGAGGCCGCGAGGACCGAGCACGCGAGCCACTTTGCGAACATCCTTCATGGCAGGGGTTGTGGAAATCGCGACGTCGAAGTCCATCCAGCCACCATTCACTTTATCAATTAAATCATTGAGACCTGCAAAGTCGGCACCCGCATCGAGGGCTTCCTTAGCATTGTCTGTAAAGACGATGACTTTGATTTTCTTGCCCGAACCATTCGGGAGCGAAACGGTGCCACGCACCATTTGATCCGATTGCTTTGGGTCAACGCCGAGGCAGGCCGAAACCTCAACGGTTTCGTCAAACTTTGCGGCGGGCATCTTCTTGATAATCTCTGCCGCTTTCTCGACGGCGAAGATTTGCGTTAGGTCGGCAACTTTGGCGGCTGCCTGGTAGCGCTTGCTGGGTTTTTTGTTCATGGCGACTTTGGGTCTCCTGCGGGTAGCAGTATTAGGGTTTGGGTTTAGGTGGAAAGGGTTGGGCTTAGCCGACAATCTCAATGCCCATCGAGCGAGCAGTACCTTCAATCATGCGAGCGGCGTGATCAGGATTGGATGCGTTGAGGTCCTTCTTCTTAAGCTCAACGATTTCGAGCACCTGCTTGCGCGTGACTTTGCCGACTTTGTCGCGATTGGGAACAGCAGCACCCGACTCAATTTTAGCAGCCTTCTTCAAGAGTACAGATGCAGGTGGGGATTTGAGAATGAAGGTGAAGGACTTATCTTGGTAGACTGAGATAATGACCGGAAGGATGAGTCCTGCCTGGTCTTTGGTCTTGGCGTTAAACTCCTTACAGAACGCCATGATGTTAACGCCTTTTGCGCCGAGCGCAGGGCCAACAGGAGGAGCAGGATTAGCGGCGCCTGCTGGGAGCTGGAGCCTGATTTCGCCGATAACTTTCTTAGCCATGGTATAGGATTATTGGGTGTTAAAGATTAGTTGCGGTCGTCGCGCTCAACCTGCCAGAACTCGAGTTCCACAGGTGTAGGGCGACCGAAGATATCGACAGAGACTTGCAGCTTACCGTGATTGACATCGGAGCTGTCGACGACGCCGGAAAGATTCATCATCGGGCCATCGGTAATCTTGACGCGCTCGCCGATAGCAAAGGTGATCTTGGGTAGGACTTTATTTTCGTTTTCGACAATCTGGTCGAGGATCG
>CAJBPJ010000092.1 GCA_903957465.1 uncultured Opitutia bacterium | reverse complement strand
TTAACTTAAAGGCTAATCAGCCTGTTGAGCTTCGCTGACGTTTAAGGCTGAAGCTTAATCGCGCCGGAATATTCAGGACGACTGAATAGCGTGCCTTCGCGGTGCTCCCAGTCGGCGTGGCTGGTGTAGGCTCCAGAAGGCTCGGTGGAGACCTCACGTCCATCTGCTAAAGTAAGGACGAGGCGGATGGCGCGCACCTTAAACTTGTCACCCTTGTCTCCTTCGGAGCGGATGATGATGCGATTGGCAGTGGGCGAAGCTTGGAACTGACGGATGAGACCGAACTCATTGGCTGGTATCTCGAGTCGGGCAAGCATCCAGTCGTCACCTTGTGTAGGGAGACGTCCGAGATGCACGCCTGAGAGGACAACATCCTTCTCACCGTTTTTGCCGCCATTGTTACCAAAGACTTCCATTTCAATACGTCCACGGGTTGCGCCGCGAATTTCGTCCGCGGTTGGTGGTATAGGTGCAGGCGGTGCTTCTACAGCGCCCTCAGGGTAGGCGAGGTGGGTTTCGCGACGATGTCCGGGTAGGGTTAAGGGCGAAAGAGCGTCCTTGGGCGTCTCTGTGCCCTCCGATGTCTCTACAAGTACCCAAGCTTCTGCTCGTGTATTCTTACCTTGGAGGAGAACTTTTGACTCTGCGTTTTTAAGGGACGAAAGATCATAGCTGCCCATCTCCCACGGACGTGCGGTCTCGCTGATCATCCCGTCGCGAGCGTAGCCAGCGAACGCATTAATTTTTCCACGTGCTGTTCGAAGTGCGACGACTTCTTTGCCGTTGATGAAGACTTTGGGTAGGGTGGGCCGTCCGACAACGAGCAGCTCACAACGTCCGTTGACGAAACTCGCCGGCTTTACGCTGAACTGTCCAGGACCTTCGCCAGCCTTGGTTGTGGCGGCGGGCATGCGTTTAACCATTGGTCCGATGGCCTGGCCTGGCTCTAATTCAACGGCGACTGTACTATAACCTGGAATCGTGATGTAAGCGGATTCTCCGGATTGCCAAGTAATCGGTAGTTCGATGCGGCTAGGATAGACGAGGCGTCCATGCCAAGGTTTGCCAGCTTTGCCGCGGAAGAGTGTCGTTGCGTTGATAGGTATCTGTAACGTCTGCGTTTCTGCTGAAGGGTTGCGGGCAACCAGCGTGCCGCTGCGGCCATCTTTAGACCAACCGATGTAGCCATAAGCTTTCCCCTCATCGGGTCGACCGCCGACATAACACGTATTCACCATATCCGCACGGCGACTTTCAGTCCAGCGGTGCACGGCGATAATCGAAGACCATTCATCTTTGGAAAGATTCTTTGGTAAAAAGTACCACTCAAGTAGGAGTGTGCCGCGTCCGTAGTGCATGAGCACGTAGTCACACCAGTCTTCGAGGGTATCGGTTTTGAATGACATCTGTCCGCTGGGATTGCGGATGATGCCATGGGTCATGATTGCGGAGATGGGGAACCAGGGGCGATCAGCCGAATCACCCCACATGCGCCAGAAATAGGCATCTCGGTCGGTTGTAGATTGGGCACGCCCAGCGAGCTCAGGCCAGTTGCCATTAAAGCCATCGTCGCCTGCGAGTAGCCAGAGTATGTCCGCGTGATTGCGCCAGGCTGGGCTGTGCCAAGTCCAGTTCGTGGCGTTGATGAATGTCTCCTTAGGCAGAGCGACGCTCATTGCCTCCGCCCAGCCAGCAAACTCTGCGGTATGTCCGTGGCGGTCAGTTGGTAAAACGTGGGAGAGGTGATTGAAGTCGAACTTGAAGTAGGTGACCTTCACATCCTTGGTTAGCGATTGGAGCTGTGATGTAAGATCATTCCGATAGCCAGGTGATGCGAGTGAGAGGTGAGGGAAGTACTGCGCGAAATATTTATTGGGCTGCGCCTTTGTGAATTTCGGACCTGTTTCCGCACCGGAGGCCCAATTGATGTCGTTGGTCGTATTGTCGGGTGCGAGCCAAAGCCCAAGCGAGCTCCCTTCGTCGCGCAGGGCGAGGCTCACTTTGGTCAGGTCTGTCATGCCTTCTGGAAAATAGTTTTTTGCTGGCTTCCAAACTGACTTGCGATCCTGCCAACCATTGTCGGGCACAATTGCTTGGACGGTAATACCTGTGCCCGCGAGGGCCTCCTTGAATTCGCGTGCAATGCGTGGGAGCGTGTCGCCGCCAACATTTTTGGCGGCACCGTCGAACCAGTTGTTGTAATGGGTGAAGCTACGCACGCCACGTGGCGCTTGATCGAGTACAGCCATCTCGGCGGTCTCGCCTATGTCGGCGAGTAACAACTTGCAGCCGGTGGCGCTGGCCTGCCATTTGGCCTTGGGGTCTATGGGGAAGCAGTTGCGTCCGAGTGAGACGGGAAGGCTGAAGTTCAGGAAGCGCACCAGCCCTGCCTCGGGTTTGCCGACGTCGGCGCCCTCGAAGTCGACGTAGCTGTGGTTGCCCACTTTCTCAAAGCGGTGGCTGTATGCGGCGGGGGTGTTGCCGTTGGTGTGGCGCGTCAGCGTGGTCGGGGTGTAGGGTAGCAGAATCCAACGTTCGCCGATGACCACAGGTTCGCCGCGCCCGCCGCGTGTGGCTGGTGACTTAACCCTGAAGTGCTCGGTCTCGATGGCTTCGAGCTTGGGCTCAACGGCGAAATAGGCGGTCAGGCCGTGCGTCTCCCTGTCGACTAGGACGATTAGAGGCGCATCTTCTGGGTACTTGGCGCCAACCTTTCGATCGTAGCGGATACCCGCATTGTCGTTGTTCTGAACACGTCCGACGAAGTCGCGTGCGGTGTAGGCACGTCCGTCCGACATGCGGATGAGAAACTCATCGCTATCTACTTCGAGTCGCTCTTTGCCGTCCTCGGAGACGAAGGCGATGGTTACGAGCGCACCATTACGCTCTGCGTACTGGCGGTGGACGGGTGTGGCGGCCTGAGTTACACTCAGAACCAGTAATGCGAGCAGGGTCGGGCGCATGCCCCTTGTTTACTGTGGCTTGGTCGCAAAGCGCAAGCCATCGACTTCGCTTAGAGTACGTGTCTTTGCGTCCCATTGAGTGGGGATCACAGTAAACATCCATTTGCGTAACTTTTGGCCGTTGAAGTGTGAAGGTGTGCACAGACGGATTTCATTCCACCCAGCCTTGAGTTGTACAGTCTGTGGAGCGCGCATCCACCAGGCGTGGTCGACCCAAGGTTTTTCGGCGACGGCTTTACCGTTGAGTCCAGCGTAGGCCCACTTCGGCGGTGCGATGGACTTCCCATTTAGCCAGATAGCTGATCCAGCGACGTCCCATTGACCGTTAACACTCGCGAGTTCGGGTTTATGTCCATCGCTTGCAGAGGGGACGTTGAAACCAATTGATAGTCCAATCGTTTGGGCTTTTTCGCTGTAAACATAGGTTTGTGCCCAGGCGACGCTCGGCTTCTTTGTGAGCGCTAACCAGCTGGGGAGTTCATGCCAGTGATGATTCAGGTAGACGGTACCACCCCATGCTGCTGAGCCTTTTGACCAATCAGTAGGCTCAGGTGCTCCAGGTTCGGTGGTGACAACGGACCAAGGAATCTGTGCGGCAGCGACAAATGGGAAGGGCTCGCCAAGGGCGACAACCGCATTGCGCTGTGCGGTGATGCGGCGCTCGAGATCGAGGAACGTTTCGAGCTCGGGTGTTCCGGTTTCGGGAACGCGCGCGTAAAGCGACTTGTTGTCCTTGGCTACACCTCGCCATGCGGATTCGGCGAAAGCAACAGCGACAGGCCAGGTGGGCGAGACGCGGTTGGCGTTGGTCTCGTCATCGATCACATGATCGGGCCAGTTACAGAGAATCGCACCGAGTGCACGTCCATCGGTTCGTGGCACACCAGCGAGCTGGATGAAGGCTTGATTAGCTGCCTCCGAGGGATCCATGTGGTTGGTGTAGACGTAGCGTGAATCAATATAAGGGTTCGACTTTGGTAGGCCGGCTTTGGCCCACAATTGTAGGATGATGCTGCTATCGCGTACGACGGCTCCGGGACTCCAAATGATAGGTGTCTTTCCGCTAGCTTTAGTTTTCGCTAAAATAGCTGGTACGAATTCCTTCATTTTAATTTGTACCTCGTCAGATCCAGTGTGGAAAAGCTGTGAAGGAAAAAGTTTGGCCCAATCTGTAATCTCGGCCTCTAGCACCTTAAGCCCTTGCGGTGTTTGCATGTCGAAGCCGAGACCTTTACCGAAATAGGTGCTATGTCCGGGCATATCCATCTCAGGAATGACCTCAACGCCGTGCTCAGTAGCGAAGGTGATGAAATCACGAATTTCTTCCCAGCTATACTGAGAATTCGGCTTTCGGCTGCGCGATTTCGGATCATTGAGTCCTGCGTTGATTTTAGATTCAACGCGCCAACCTGGATAATCGGTAAGGTGCCAGTGGAAGACGTTTAGTTTAAACCTTTCCATGACCAATATCTGTCGCTTGAGTGCGGGAATGGACTGAAAATTGCGTCCCACATCTTGGAGGACGCCGCGAATCGGAAAAGCAGGCCAATCATGAACTGTTCCGATTGGCAATTTGCCCGACTCTTTGAGCTGTTGAAGTGTCGCCAGTGCTCGAAGTGATCCAATCTTAGTGTTGGCTTTAATCGTCACTTTGTCTCGTGCGATTTCGAGTACATAAGCCTCACTAACACATACAGGCGCCTGCACGCTGCCTTCGGCGATAACGATGCTAGGTTTAATGTTTACGGTTGGTACAGTGTCGCCAGTCCACTTACATTCTTGGGGGTAAGGGATAAGGTTAGGTCGCACTTCACCTGCGAAAGCGCAGATGGCTCCGACTAAACTTAGAAACAAGGTACGCATGTAGTTTTGTTACACCTTTGACCCTATGAGTCGAGACAGGTTCCTTAAGTTCGTCGATCCAAGCTTCGATAATGGATAGCCTCGAGTAGATGCGGGGTGGCAATCCGCTCAGACCCTGCGAGGTCTGCAATCGTTCGTGAGACCTTGAGGACTCGGTCGTAGGCACGTGCCGATAACCCAAGACGCTCCATAGCTTGCTGGAGGAGGTCGCCTTGGGCACGTTCAAGTGCTGCGTGCAGG
>CAJBPJ010000091.1 GCA_903957465.1 uncultured Opitutia bacterium | reverse complement strand
GCTGAAAGAAGTTGGCGACGGCGCTTTGGGCAAAGCAGGCAAACCTTACGACAACCATTCTGGGGTCGCCCTCGAAACCCAAAATTATCCGGACGCCCCCAATCACCCACACTTCCCAAGTGCCCGGGTTGACGCAACGCACCCGTTTGTGCAAACAACTGTCTGGGAACCCTCACTGCAAGCGTGAGTGCCTCTTTTACGTGTTCTGCTTTTCCCAAACGCACCGCGGGTGTCGTTTTGCACGTAAGTTCGTTACCTGGGCATGGGCCTATTGGGAATTTTGGATCGAGCGCGCGTGCTTGGATTCATTTTCTCTCTCAAGCAGGGTTCACCTGGTGGCAGGTTTGCCCGCTTGGGCCAACAAGTTACGGCGACTCACCCTATCAGCCCCTTTCAGCTTTTGCACTCAACCCCTACTTTATCGACCTTGAAGACTTGGTTGATGGAGGTCTATTGACGTCGGAAGAAATCAGCAATTTCACGGAGGGCCAAAATATTCAATACGGCTACCTTTGGGAAAAATTACGACCGCTGTTAGATTTAGCCGCACAACGAGGTGCTGAAGATCCCCGCCGACTGAAGCATTGGGGTGACTTGGCGGCTTTTCGCAACAGCGAGAAAGACTGGTTGCGCGACTGGGAAAAGTTTTCGGCTCTTCGTGAGAGCAACGCCTTTCGAGAACCACAGCGATGGACAGTACACGCCGTGGACGAATCAATCGCCACGCGCGCAGCTGTACTTCAACTGATCGCCAGCACACAGTGGCAACGCTTATGCGCCTATAGCCAAACGCAAGGCGTACACATTCTAGGCGACGAACCTATTTATGTCTCCGCAGATGGTTGCGACCGATGGGCGCACCCTGAGTTATTCTCTGATGACTTAGTCGCAGGGGTCCCGCCTGACTACTTTTCAGCCGATGGACAACTCTGGGGCAATCCGCTCTACAATTGGCCGCGTCATTCTGAAGATAACTTCGCGTGGTGGCACTCACGCATCCAGAAAGACCTCGAACGTTTTTCGGCTATTCGCATCGACCACTTCCGTGGACTCTTCGATTACTGGGCGGTCGCCAAGGCTGCCACCCATGCACGCGAAGGGGAGTGGCTACCAGGTCCGAAGATGGCTTTCTTTAATGCTATCGGCAACTTGCCACTTGTTGCCGAAGACTTAGGCGAGTTAAGCGCCGGCGTTCATGGCTTACGCCGTGAAGCAAAACTGCCTGGCATGTCTGTCTTACAATTCGGATTTCCGTTAACGAAAGATAATCCGCATCACCCATCGACAATTACAGAAGACCGCGTGGCCTATACAGGTACACACGACAACGACACGATGATCGGCTGGTTTAATCAGTTAACCCCCGAGGAACAATCGACGGTGCGGTCGACACTGGGCGAAGGCCCCATTGCCACAGAGGCGCTCAAAGCGGTCGTAAGCTCTCCGGCGATTGCTGCATTTGCCCCAGCTCAAGACTTACTAAGGCTCAGCAGCGAGGCTCGACTGAATACGCCCGGGAAGGCTACGGGCAACTGGACTTGGCGAATGACAGTTTCGCAACTTGCGGCGCTGTCCAGCCGCGCAGACGACTGGAAGTCGCTGCTGCGTTCAGTCAATCGGGTTTAAACTAGCGCGTCAGTCGACGGTACTTTGGACGGCGCGGATTGTCAGCATCTTCTCCGAGTCGTTTACGTCGGTCTTCTAAATAAGAACCGAAATTACCTTCGTGCCAAACGACACGACTGTCGCCTTCAAACGCAAGGATGTGCGTAGCCACACGATCCAAGAACCAACGATCGTGCGTAATAATAACGGCACAGCCCGCAAAATCCTCGAGGGCATCTTCCAGGGCACGAATCGTATTCACATCTAAATCATTTGTCGGCTCATCGAGCAGAAGTACGTTAGCCCCTGCTCGAATGAGGCGAGCTAAGTGAATGCGATTACGCTCACCGCCGGACATTAAACCGACCTTACGCTGTTGGACATCGCCCGTGAAACCAAAGCGAGCGGCGTAGGCGCGCGCATTCACGGCAACCTTTCCTAAATGAACCACATCTTGTCCATCGGAGAGAGCCGACCAAACAGGCTGGTCTGCCGGTAAGGCATCACGCGTCTGGTCAACGTATGCGAGTTTCACGGTGTCGCCCAAACGTAGTTCGCCTGCATCGGGCTTCTCTTGTCCAACAATCATCCGGAAGAGGGTGGTCTTGCCTGCACCATTCGGTCCGACGACGCCCACGATACCGCCAGCGGGTAGTGAGAAGCTTACATTCTCCATTAAGACGCGGTCACCGTAAGCTTTCATTAATCCGCGAGCCTCAATCACCGCACCGCCAAGACGCGGACCAGGGGGAATCCAAATTTCCGCTGTACGCTCGCGCTCTTGTTGGTCCGCCGACAAAAGTTTTTCGTATGCGGAGATGCGCGCTTTATTTTTTGCCATCCGCGCCTTGGGTGACTGGGCAGCCCACTGCCCTTCACGAGCCAAAGCACGCGTGCGTGCGTTGGCTTGCTTGTCTTCCATCTCCATTCTTTGACGTTTCTGATCGAGCCAAGACGAGTAGTTACCCTTCCAAGGAATACCATGGCCGCGATCTAATTCCAAAATCCAGCCAGCAACATTATCAAGGAAGTAACGATCGTGCGTGATCGCGAGCACTGTGCCTTTGTAGCGCTGCAAATGAAGCTCCAGCCATTGCACGGTGTCGGCATCGAGGTGATTTGTCGGCTCATCGAGGAGAAGAATGTCTGGCTCCATCAAGAGCAGTCGGGCAAGAGCCACCCGGCGGCGCTCGCCTCCTGATAAACTCTCAACGGCGGCATCGCCTGGCGGACAGCGCAGCGACTCCATTGCCATTTCAACCCGCGCATCCAAATCCCAGCCTCCACGGTTATCGATGATTTGCTGTAGTTCTGTTTGCCGAGCGAGAATGCTTGCCTGCTCCTTGGCGTCATCCGTCTCGCTGACTTTTACAAACGTGTCATCATATTCATCAAGCAACGCACGCAACGGGGCAGTCGCTTCAGAGACACAGGCCTGGACCGTCTTTCCATCACCCAAATTGGGTTCCTGTGCGAGGTAGCCCAACGTATAGCCCGGAACACGGGCAATCTCGCCGTCGTACTCTTGATCGATACCTGCGATAATACGCAACAAGGTTGATTTACCGGAACCATTTAGACCCAGCACACCAATCTTTGCTCCGTGATAAAAAGACAGGGAGACATCTTTAAAAATAGGTTTCCGCTCATGGGACTTCGTCACACCCGACATCGTAAAAATAACCTTTTCACTACTCATGCCTATAGATTCGACAGCACGGGGAATGGGGGCAAGCGGAACCTCTCGCCTTCTCTTAGGGTTTATCTCAACTTTTCTCTATGCGCACCCTATTTGCCGCTCTCTGTGCTTTCGTTGTATCTGGACAGGCCGCAGAGCCGCCTGCGCCTTTCGGCCCGCTTCCTTCCGCACGACAAATTGCCTGGATGGAAACGGACTACTATGGCTTTTTGCACTTCGGCCTCAACACCTACACCGGCAAAGAATGGGGCTATGGAGACGAAAGTCCCTCTTTGCTTAATCTAAAAAATTTCGACGCAGAAGGAATGGCGCGTGAAGCGAAAGCTGCGGGCATGGGTGGACTGATTGTTGTCGCCAAACACCATGACGGTTTCTGTCTTTGGCCGACAGATACAACCCCACACAATATACGCTTAGCTCCTTACAAAGACGGCAAAGGTGATATTGTCGGAGAGGTTGCCGCAGCCTGCAAAAAATACGGCATCAAGTTCGGCATCTACGTCTCACCCTGGGATCGCAATAACCCTGGCTACGGTCGCGATGAGTATAAAAAGACTTTTTTAGATCAAATCTCAGAGGTTACGGAGCGCTATGGTGACACCTTCATGATGTGGTTCGACGGAGCCAATGGCGGCGATGGCTACTATGGCGGCGCGCGCGAAACCCGGAAAATTCCGAAAGATTATTATCCCTGGGATGCTATCCGTGCGCGCATTCGCGACAAACAACCCATGGCGTCAGTGTTTGGCGATGGCGGGCCCGATGTTCGCTGGGTTGGCAATGAACGTGGTATTGCCGGCGAAACGTGTTGGGCTGTAACCCATGCGGGCAGCGGGCTGGCTGGCGGCGCCGATTACTACGTTGATAATCAACTCAACGCTGGCTCACCCAAGGGCAATGTTTGGCGCCCTGCGGAATGCGATGTCTCCATTCGTCCAGGCTGGTTTTACCATGCGGCTGAGGATAACCGCGTTAAAGACCTACGTGCGCTTTCTCATATCTACTTCTGCTCTGTTGGGCGCGGACAAGGCCTGAACTTGAATGTGCCACCCGATAAAACTGGTAGCTGGCACCCCAAAGATGTCGCTGCCTTGCGAACACTGCGCACGCATCTCGATGCAATGTTTGCTGCGAACCTAACGAACGATGCCAAGGCCACATCAACGATTATGCGTGGTAGCGATACGCGCTTTTCCGCGAATGCCTTACTCGACAACAATCGCAGCACTTATTGGTGCGGAAATGATAAAGACCTGACGCCCACCGCCGAAATTAGTTTAGACAAAGACTCTACCTTTAACGTTTTGCACATTCGCGAGTTCACCCAACTCGGACAGCGCGTTGAAAGCTTTGCGCTTGATGCGTGGGTCAATGGCGAATGGAGCGAAGTTGCGACCGCTACCACGATCGGTAATCAGCGCCTGCTTCGAATCCCTGCAGTCACGACACAGAAAGTTCGTCTGCGCATCACAGGCTCATTGGCCGCACCTTGCATAAGCGAGTTTCAACTCTACATGGAACCCGAAGGCGCACGCGGTCCTGAAGCAAGCGCTGTACTCAAGAAAAACGTGGGCTGGAAGATCACAGCTTCATCGAACAACAAACAAGGCTCCTCAGCTGAGGCCGCAATTGACGGCGACTCTGCGACACTTTGGCAGACACACCCAGCATCGGGCGAACTGAATCCCCCTCAATGGTTCACTGTCGACACGGGTAAGCTACGAAAAGTGAAAGGGTTTTTCTACATCCCCCGACAAGACAAGTGCCTCCATGGCATGACGGATCGTTATCGTTTTGAAGTAAGTATAGATGGAAAAAATTGGCTGCAACTTGCGGAGGCTGAATTCGGAAATCTCCGCGCGAACCCCCAACAACAAAGTATTACCTTCCCGACACAGGTTGAATTACGACACTTCCGCTTCACCGGTCTCCGTGCACTTGAAAAAAGCCACATCACCGCGGCGGAAGTTGGCTTAATTGAGTAAACCTGCATCCCGCTTGACTTTGCCCACTGAAAGCTAGATAAACAGGCACAGTCACCTTTCAAAAGAAGGTGGGTCCAACCCGGACCCGCCTTTTTTGTCCCCTAAATTTCTTCACCCTCACACCATCCACACCAGCCCGACCGCCCAAATGAGCCAAGACATCAAGCCGTTCCTCCAATACCTCGAAAAAGAAAAGCGCATCACCCGCGCCGAAGCCTGTGCCCTCATCGTCGAGGCCATCAAGTCCTCGGTCGAAAAGTCCGTCATGCAAGGCCATGAAATTGAGGTCAACGCTGACCCTGACTCAGGTAAGCTCGAAGCTTTCGTTCTCCTGCAAATCACCGACTCCGTCGCCGACGAAAAACGCGAGATCAACCCCTCTGAAGCGATGAAGTATAGCACCGATGCTCGCATTGGGGATATCGTGCGCAAACCTATCAGCGTTTCCGAACTTGGCCGTATTGCGGCGAAGTCGACCCAGCAGCTCATCAATCAAAAGTTCCGTGCGATTGAAAAAGAGCACGTCTACCAAGAGTACAAAGACAAGGAAGGTGACATCGTCACCGGAACCGTCCGTCGCGTTGAACGTGGCAACATCATCGTCGAACTGAGCACAGCTGAAGCAATCCTCCCTTACCGCGAGCGTAGCCCTGGCGAAGAGTTCCGTACCGGAGACCGCATCCGTGCACTCCTCCTCAAAATCGACCTTACGCAACGTGGCCCTGAATTTATTCTCTCGCGCGCGAATCCATCTTTCGTTCGTCGCTTGCTCGAGCTCGAAGTTGCTGAAATTGCTGATGGCACTGTCAGCATCGCTGCCATGGCACGCGATCCAGGCTATCGTACCAAAATTGCGGTCGATTCTCGCGACAGCAAAGTCGACCCTGTCGGCGCCTGTGTGGGTGCCCGTGGTACCCGCGTACGTAACATCGTCAAAGAATTGAATAACGAGAAAATCGATATCATCCGCTGGCAGGCACACCCTCTCCGACTACTCGAAGAGGCGATTAAGCCTGCGAAGCCACGCAATGTACGCGTGGACGAGCGCAATCGCCAAATCCACTTCGAAGTCGCTGAAGATGACATGCGTATCGCCATTGGTAAAGGCGGCCGTAACGCACGTTTGACATCGAAGCTTATGGGCTGGCGCTTGGATATCGCTAAGTCGATTCACGTTCCTGACTCGGTCGATGATCAACTTGAACAACGCGCCCGCGCATTGGCAGAACGCCTCGAACTCGATTTATCCCTCGTTGGACGAATCGTGGGAATGGGCGTTACGGACCTCAGTGTACTCGAGGGCATGGAAGCCTCCGACTTCACAGGTGCCGGCTTCTCTCCTGAAGAAGCCGCCCAGGTTGTGGCTGCTGCCGCTAAGGCGCGCCAGGCTTAATCGAACTTCCAGCTCTAACCACCGACCACACCGAAACTTCGCATGGCTGAGAAAAAGAAACCTAGTCCCGCCAAAAAAACTCCGGCAACGCAGCGCTTTAGCGACGTCGCCAAGGAGCTTGATGTCGAAGTAAAAGTCCTGCTCGGTTGGGTTAGTGAATTCGTTGAGCAAAATCCTCAGTGGAAAGATTTCATTTACTCAGAAGGTAAGAAACCATCGGCCTCTTCAACCTGTGGTAAAACTTACAAAGCTGACTTGATGGCGTTCATCGCGCCACGCCTTCCTGAAAAGGCAAAGCCTGAGCCAGAACCTGTTAAGCCTGTTGAAGCACCCGCAAAGCCATCGGTAGCTACACCAACACCTTCCGTCCGCCCACCTTTACCCGTTCAGCCTAGGGCGATTCCGCCGACGCAAGCACCACGGCCGGCAGCTCACTCCGTGCCGACGCCTCAGCGCGGAGATCTGCCGCCAATGACAGTGAAGCCACCCGTAGCGCCAAGCCGCCCAAGTGCACCCCTCCCCCCTCCCGTCATTCGCTCGACCGGAGCTCCCGTTGTCTCGCGTCCACAGGGTGCTGGCAATGAAGCACCGACACCTGGCAGCAAAGGCACAGTAACTGTTCGCCCACCAATCGTTGTTCGCGATTTCGCAATCTCACTAAACATGAAGCCATTCCAGGTCGTCAGCGACCTCATGGCACTCGGCAAAGTTGTCGCTGTTAATACGGTCATCGACGAAGCTGACGCACAATTAGTTGCGGAGCGGCACGGATTTAAACTGGAAATTCGCCACCGCGGCGAAGGCGTTCAGCCAATAAAGAAAGTTGAAGTTAAGCCCAACGAAGACGATCCCGCTTTACAGGAAGCTCGTCCCCCAGTCGTTTGCGTGCTCGGTCACGTCGACCATGGCAAAACCACCCTACTCGACTTTTTCCGTAAGGCGAATGTTGCTGCAGGCGAAGCCGGCGGGATCACTCAACGTATCGGCGCCTATTCGGTCACTTACGCAGGCGAAAACCCTGAGTACAAAGGTCGTACCGTCACCTTCCTCGACACCCCAGGTCACGCGGCGTTTGCAAAAATGCGCGAACGTGGGGCCAGCGTAACAGACGTAGCCGTCCTCGTGGTCGCTGCGGATGACGGTTTCATGCCACAGACGGATGAAGCACTCAAGTTTGCTCAAAAGCATGCCCGTGCCATCGTTACCGCTATTAATAAGACCGATGCGAAGGGCGCTAACGTCGATCGCGTTAAGCAACAAATGCAACAACGCGGTATCACCCCTGAAGATTGGGGTGGCGAAACCATCGCTGTTCCCGTCTCAGCACTCAAAGGAGACGGCATGGATAATCTCATTGAGTCTATTTTGCTTCAATCGGACGTACTTGAACTCAAAACCAATCCGAAGTGCCCAGCACAAGGAGTGATCATTGAGTCCCAAAAAGAAACTGGCCGTGGACCGACAGCGACCATCATTGTCCAAAAAGGCACCCTGAAACCTGGCGATGCCTTTGTCTGTGGCGAAACTTGGTGTAAAGTACGCGCCCTTATGGACGAGCGCGGTCAACGCCTTCAATCCGTCGGGCCGGGTTGCCCTGCACTCGTTCTTGGCTGGGAAGATGTTCCTGCTCCCGGCGCTCACTTCCGTTGCGTCAAGAATGACCGTGAAGCTCGTGACATTGCCGAGGAAGCAGCGCTGGCCGCACGCAAAGCATCTGAAGACGCTATTGCCCGCGCTCCGGCAGTCTCTGTCGGCAAGCCCGGCATGAGTGATTTAGAAAAATTGATGGCTGCCCTGGCGACCGATAAAGACAAGGTGCTCCGCGTTCTCCTGAAGGCAGACGTCAACGGAACCCTCGAAGCCCTTCGCGGATGCCTTGAAGCTATCCCGAATGACAAAGTTACTTTAGAAATCGTTGGCGGCTCAGTTGGCGCCATCACCCAGGGTGATGTCGCTCTCGCAGAAGCATCAAAGGCCACCATCATTGCGTTCGACGCGAAAGCAGACACCGGTGTGCAACCCATGCTCAAGCGCGCAGGCATTCGGGTTATCTCCCACGATATCATTTATATGCTCATTGAGTTGGTGAAGGAAGCGATGACCGAGCTCCTTGATCCTATCTTGCGCGAAAACAAATTGGGTTCCGCAGAAGTCCGTGCAGTCTTTGACCTAAGCAAAGCAATGGTTGCAGGTTGCATGGTCAGCGAAGGGCTCCTGCGTCGCTCCGCTAAGGCTCGCTTAATCCGCAAGGGACAAGTCATTCACACCGGCACACTGGAAACACTGAAACGCTTCAAGGATGATGCGTCCGAAGTGAAAGCTGGATTTGAGTGTGGTGCCCGCATCTCTGGCTACGATACGTATGCCGTAGGCGATGTGCTTGAGTGCTTCGAGGTTCTCGAAGTTCGCCCGACCCTCTGAGGAATGTCCAATCGCCTGACCAGGGTCGCGGAACTATTACAGCGCGAAATCTCTGTGATGCTTCGGGCTCACTGGCCACAGGAAGCTGCCCGCATTACCATCACTGAGGTCACCATCTCGCCCGATCTTGCCCAAGCACGCGTCCGTTACGCAGTCATTGGCGGCAAAGAGAATGAGTTAGTGGCTAACCGCCTGCTGGCACGTATTCGCGGTGAACTTCGTACAGGCGTCGGCAAGGTGGTCACGCTTAAGCGCACTCCCGATTTTAAATTTGTACTCGATGAGTCAGCCGAAAGAAGCCTGCGCATTCGTGCGATGCTCGATGACCTTGACCAGAAGGATAAGGACAAGGAAAAGTCGGCCGAAGGATAAGTCGGCGCCTCGCCTAAAACTTAATCGCTAACAAAGCCGAAACCCTTACGACAGCTTGGGGGCTGACGGCTCAGGGAAGTCAGCTAAAGTATCCCGGGTTGTGGCTGCACGCAGCGCATCGCGGGCTTCGGTATCCAACTCAATCCCAGCTCGTAACTGCACGTGGGCAGGCTGTCCCTCAATCATCAATCGATCAACGGTCGCACGACGTGCTTCTGGTAGCATACCGACGTCGCACGCGAGCCGCAGAAGCGAAAGGTTAGCCATCGACTCACCGCTCGTCAGCAGGCGGGCATGGCGCAGTGTGCCAAAGGCACGCGCTATACGATCTAGGAACTTTTCGCCCTCAGACTCAATTAAGCGCAATCGGGCATTTTCTTCCTGCTCGACCACATTACGCACCCAACCAGAGAGATGACGAAGGATGGTATCTTCGGATAAACCCAAGGTCTGCTGATTCGAAATTTGGAAAACATTACCGGCGGCATCAGAGCCCTCGCCGAGCCAGCCTCGAACAGCCAAGCCATCCTGGCCGAGTGCTCGGGCAACTTTATCCATATGACCCGCCAAGCACAAACCCGGTAGATGCAACATGGCAGATGCGCGCAAACCTGTGCCGACGTTGGTGGGACATGCGGTCAAGAAACCGAGTCGATCTGAATACGCCAAAGGAAGCGCCGAACTCAAAGCGTCATCTAATTGTTCTGCAATGTGCCAAGCTGCACGGAGGTGCCAGCCACCCTTCACAACCTGTACGCGTAAATGATCCTCTTCATTAATCATCACCGAAACAGTTTGATCTCGGCTGACGAGCGCTGCGCCACCTTTGCCTCCAGAGAGTTCTTTGGATACAAGGTGTCGTTCAACGAGTGCCGCACGCTCCAGCTCGGGAAGAGCTTCCATGCGCACTTCGTGTGCACGCCGGAACTTAGGCATCGGATTCAATGCACCCAGGCAGAGCTCGGTCACCTTCGCGCGCTGCGCAGACTTTGCCCAACCTGGGAAAGGATGGTCATTTAAGTTACGTGCCAGACGAATCCGCGTTGAAAGCACAATTGCTTGCTGTGCACCCAGCATGTGAGTGAGTTCGTTTTCTGAAGAAAGGATGTCTCGGACTGACATAAATTTTAGGCGATTTGACCTTCAAGGTTACGGATTAAATCACGAAGGCGAGCCGCAGACTCATAATCTTCGGATTGCACGGCTTCGACCATCTCACGTCGGGCTGCGTCCAAACGCATCTTGGCCTGTTCCGGTGAATAGGTGACTCCAGAAGGACTGCGGCCAAGGTGATGGACACCGCACTGAATCTTGCCAAGCAAGGGCTCTAGGGCAGGGAGCAACGCGGTCCAGCACGCAGAACAGCCAAGTCTACCCTTTTTACGAAAATCAGCGTCGTTCATACCGCAACTCGGACACGCCAAGGTCGGGGGATTTCTGTCTGGGAAAGCACCCCCGCAAGTTGGAATACGGCAGGGTCGCCCGCCCCGCCCTTTTCAGCACAGCCCTCACAAAGGTGCACCTTGGTAATCTGACCCTGGACGATTTGGGTAAGGTGAACAGTGGCGGTGGCGCCACAAACGGAGCAAGGGACGGTTTTGCCCATGTGGTACTAGGGAAACAAGGTAGACGAGATTGGCAAGGGCAAGCGGGTTTGACTTCCTAGGCCGAACCAAGATGTTCAGAACTCCCTGCGATGGCCACCTTGCCACGGATTGTGATTACTGGAGTCGGCCTAACTGCGCCGAACGGCAATACTTTAGCCGAATTCCGAGCTAACCTACTGGCCGGCCAGGCCCGCATCGCTGAAATCGATGTCCGGCACATGGGTAAGCACCCTGCAGGTGTCTGTGATTTTGATGCTACCCGGTGGCAAAAACGTAAAGAGATCCGCAATGGCACCCGCGTTGGCTCAATCTCAATTTACTGCTCTCGCGAAGCCGTTGTGAATAGCGGCCTTGATTGGGAGAAAATTGATAAATCACGCGTGGGCGTCTACCTCGGCATCACTGAGCACGGTAACGTCGAAACCGAGAACGAAATTTGGAATATCTCACAGTTTAACAACGACACCAAATACTGGACTCATCACCACAACCCGCGGACAGTTGCCAATAACGCAGCCGGTGAAGTTACCATGAATATGGGTATCACGGGTCCTCACTATACCATCGGGGCAGCCTGTGCAGCGGGGAATGCGGGGCTCATTCAAGCAGCCCAAATGCTACAGCTGAATGAAGTTGATCTTGCGCTTGCTGGCGGCGTCTCTGAGTCGATTCACACTTTTGGAATTTTCGCAGGATTTAAAAATCAAGGCGCGCTAGCCTCGCATACAGACCCAGCCAAAGCCTCTCGTCCGTTTGACAAGAATCGTAACGGCATCGTCATCTCCGAAGGTGGCGCCATTTACACCCTTGAACGTCTCGATGATGCTTTAGCACGCGGCGCCAATATTATCGCTGAGATTGCGGGCTGGTGCATCAACTCAGATGCCACCGATGCGGTTTTACCAAACCCTGACCGTCAAGCAGAGTGCGTTCGCAAGGCATTGGAGCGCGCAAAAATGAAGCCGAGCGATGTGCACATTATTTCGACACACGCGACGGCAACTTCCATGGGAGACATCCAGGAGTGCATCGCCCTACGTACGGTTTTCGCAGATTGTCCGCGCACCAAGATTAACAATACGAAGAGCTATATTGGACACTGTATGGGGGCGGCAGGCGCGCTTGAGCTCGCAGGCAACCTGCCATCGTTCCAGGACGGGATTGTCCACCCAACCATTAACGTCGAGGACCTAGACCCTGAATGCGCCATCCCGGGCCTAGTCATTAATCAACCCGTTTCAATGGGCTCAGTGGATACCATCCTAAACAACTCCTTTGGCATGCTGGGGATCAATTCAGTCCTTATCGTTAAAAAATATGGGATTGCCTGACGGCTGGGGGTCTATTTGTAGAAGGCTGCTCTATGAACAAGGACGACGTTAAGTCCATCGTACTCGACATCATCCGGGACATTGCCCCGGACGAGGACCTTTCCGCGCTTAAACACGAAGTGCGTCTCCGCGACCAGCTGACCCTGGATTCGATGGACTTCCTTGATATCGTCATGGAGCTGCGCAAACAGCACGGTATCGAAGTGCCTGAAATTGATTACCCTCAGTTGGCTTCTTTAGAGTCCTGCGGGGAATACCTTCTGCCAAAGTTTAAGGCGAAGGGTAAGTAAACCGCTTCTAGGAAACGACGGCTGCGCCATCCCCTGTCGCAGCCGTAAATATAGTTGGCCGATGGCCAAACTTCCGTGCGTAAGCGTCGGCTAAGCCGTGGGCTTCTTTTTCACCAAATAGGCTATCGCAAAGCGCCATACAGGCGCCACCGAATCCGCCACCGGTCAGGCGAGCGCCCAAAACCCCAGGGCAACCAACGGCATGCTTAACTAAGAAATCGAGCTCGTCACAACTATTGCCAAATAAGTCGCGCGATGAAGCGTGCGAAGCGGTCAAGTTCTGCCCAACGCGTACCACATCCTTGGCGGCAAGAGCGGCGTGCGTATCACGAACGCGTGCAGTCTCTTCGACAACGTGACGCGCGCGCTTAAGCAAATCACCATCTAGGCCGCTCGAAAGAAGTAAGTCGCTGTCGGCAGACGCCAAGTCGCGTAGCGATGGCTTTTTTGAACGCAAGACAGCAAAGGCTTCCATGCATTCGCGATGCCGTGTGGCATAGAGCGAATCAATGAGGGCGTGCTTTTTTTGCGTATTCAAAACCCAGAAACGCAACCCCTTTGGCATCGGCACATTTGAAAATGTATTTGTCGCGCAATCGATAGCGACGAGGTGGTCCTTTTTTCCGAACGCAGAACATCCTTGATCAAGGATGCCGCAAGGCATACCGACGAATGTGTTTTCCGCCAAACGGCCGAGTTCAGCCATGCGCTTGCGATCGACACTATAGTTGTAAAGCGAACTCAGCGCATAACCAGCCGCCAACTCAATGGCGGCAGACGAAGAAAGGCCTGCGCCCATGGGGAGATCGTTGGTTACGGCTAAATCAAACCCATGCGAAACCGACATTCCTTCATCCCGCAGCACCTTAAGCATACCGAGTGGGTAATTAACCCAACCATCGGTCCCTTGTACTGGCTGCACTTGATCGAGATTCAATTCGACCAAGTTCTTCTGGGACTGGCTAATCAATCGGATTACCTTATCCGTCCGCGGGGCAATTGCTACATGGACGCCCCGATCAATGGCGGCGCCTAGCACAGGCCCGCCATTATAATCCAAGTGATTGCCGATGAATTCAAGGCGTCCGGGCGCACGTGCGATGACCGTAGCTGGCCGTCCGAATTGCTCCTGAAAGAAGGCTTTCATCGAAGTTAAATCTGTAAAACGTCCGCAGGGAGTGCGAGGCATTTTGCGATTTCAATGACTTGTCGCTGGAACCTAAGGGGCTATACTGGGGTATAACTGATATGCGCCTATTTGTGCTAATTGCTGGCATTCTCTGCTTTGGCTCTGACGCCTTAGCCGAAACTGCACGGCTGCGTAAAAAAGATAACGGCAACATTGTAGAGGTCGAAATCGTCGAAGTTCAGGTTGATAGGGTAAGCTTCCGTCTGCCAGGGGGCGAACAAACCCACACCATCGCGTGGGATGAATTGGATACGGCATGGATTAAGCGCAATTCCCCATCAGTTTGGAATGAGCACGAGCTGATGCTCAAGCCAGAGCCCAAGACCGAAACAAAAAAAGAAGATTCCGGAGATCCTTTTGCAAAAGAGACTCCACCCGCCGACACCAAGGAGCTCATTAAAAATCTTTCGAGTGCCCTCTCGGACCGAATGAAAGGCGTCGAACCTTGGGCTATTACGGGTTTCTGCAAAAACTACGGTATAGAGGAATCGGCATTTTGGAGAGGCTATGATGAACTCCGCAAAGCCAGCGGAACGTATGTCGAACCAAAGACAACCGACAGCGACAAATCTTCGTCGGATAAGAAAAGTAGACGAAACAAAGACGGCAAAGATCGCCAACCATGGGAGCGCGATCCTGCGGGCGAAGCGCGCGAGGAACAACTTCGAGCCGAGTCAGAAAAAGGCCGCACCACTCTTAACTGTATTGGTTACATTCGTACGATTGCCGACGGTGGCTATAAAGGCCGGCTTGCTTGGCAGTTCTTGCGCGAAAACGCCGAAGACCGGAAAGCTCTCAGCGCACGGCTGCGAAAATACGAGACCTTGGCAGGCGAACTTGCCGATCGAACAGAGAAGTCGGATGCAAAGCGGGATGCCTTAGTTTTACGAAAACTACTCGGTGATGTGGCTGCTTCTTTTGAAAAAATATCGAAGGAAAATAATACCCAAGAGGAGAAGCTGAAGAGTGAATGCCAGTCCTTGGTTACGCGCTTGGGTGCAGTCGGTAAGTAATGACCGCACCTTCAAAAAGCTCCTTGGCGAAACTAGGCCTGAGAGCCGCAGGGGTAGCCCATGATATAGCTCACCCACTGTCTATCGCCCTACTCGCAGCACAAAATGTTGATGGCAAGGGAACGGTTCGACTTAAAGCGTCGTTGCGACG
>CAJBPJ010000090.1 GCA_903957465.1 uncultured Opitutia bacterium | reverse complement strand
TGCCGGGGATGCCGAATAGGTTGGGCGACCAGCTCAGTAGAGCAAAGCCGACCCAAATCAGCCATTCACAGAAATAATTTGGATGACGACTCCATGCCCATAGCCCTCGGGAGCAGACCATCCCTCTTTGCGATGGGTCCTTCTTAAAGGCCGCCAGCTGTGCATCGGCAATAGCCTCTCCGATCATGGCTACGGCAACGATTGCAAAGCCGACCCAATGTACAGTCATTACAGGCGTACGGTCAAAGACTGCGGTGCCGAAGAAAGGTAAAATTAGAACCGTCAGGGCAATAGCCTGTTGGAGATAAAAGATACCCATTTTTCTGTCCGTATCCGCTCCCCACTTCTCACGCATTTTTTGGTAGCGGCCATCTTCGGTTTCTAAATGTCCAAGTACGCGCACGCCCAAATGCGTGCCCAGACGAATACTCCATAGAATAATCATAGCGGCGTAGAGATGGTAGCTACATGTCGCTGTGAATGTTTCCGAAAATACGAAAGGTAGTGCGAGTAATGCGAAGCCATAGGACCAAACCACATCCACGATTGACCAATTATTGATTTTCTTAGCGACAATCCACGTTGCGCCAAAAAGAAGCACCGATGGCACGATCCCGATTATAAAACTGAGTAAAACTGAACTCAGTGCGCTAAACTCACCAGTGTAGTTAGGGAGGGTCATGGTTTATGTGTAAATTCTGCAAGCCGACGAAAGGTTGGGCGAAGTGCTTGCCAAAGTATCCAACCACAAAGCGGAGCCGTCACGCTCCAGGCTAAGACGCCATGTACGCCGGCCATCGCAAACTTCACCATAAAATCTCCCGGCGCCGCAGAAAATTCCGAGAGAAGGGTCATGGGATTCACGGGCATCTTTTCGGCTCCCACGATCCATTCCCCGAGCCGTATGAATGGTACCAATAATGCAAATTGCACTGGGTAGAGTAGGTAGTTCGCAATTTGTAGGGCGATGTGGTTTAAGCGAAATACCTTTCCTGCCAGGAGGCAGAGAAGCGTGGTGATGCCGAGCAGGGGTAAGACTGCAATGGTTGCCCCGGTGGCAATCGATTTGGCTAAGCCGTCTGGATTGGCACCTTGACGTAATTCCGCAACCAGCGGGTCGCGTATTTTACGGACGAGCCATGTACCCATTTATGCAGACCGGCGCGTGAAGAACGTTTGCGTTACGTCGGCTGTCGAGGGTGTTTGCCAAAGGCAGAGGAGCGCGTAGCCAGCGATCGCGAAGTTTCCGAGGAAGAGCAGGGCGACGAGCCAAGCTGCGATCTTCAGGGCAGAGCGTTCGCGCCATGCGATGTAGAGCCAGAAAGCGAGAAAGCCAAAATAGGCATCAAACATTGTGGCGAGCCCCCAAGGCTCGGAGCAGACCGTGATATAGCCAATGAAGACATGGACGCCTTCTTTTCCGGCGAGGTGTGCGTATTGTGGGAGCGATGTAATCGTTGGCTCCATGCATGCGCGCCAGGACACCCAAGTCATGGCGACGAGTACGAAGATTGCATAGAGACCAATCCAGCGGCGTGAGTTCATGGTAGTAGTAGTTTAGGTGGAAAGGTTAGCGTTATTGGGGCGAGTGTAAAGAGCTTGGACGACACCAATGTTGCGGTGGGTGAAGGCCGCTTCGCAGTAACGGAAGTAGAGACGCCACTTGCGAATAAAGCGGTCGTCGAAGCCAAGTGCCCGTACTTCTGGCAGCTTCGCCTCAAAAGCCTGACACCATGTATCAAGCGTTTTGGCGTAATCTAAACCAAAGTCCTCCAGGGCGTGTAACTGGAAGCGGCCACTTTGTGTCATCAGCGTGTTGACGCGGTTAACTGACAAAAGCAATGACCCCGGGAAGATGTGTTTCTGAATAAAGTCTACCCCTTGGCGGAAGGATTCATAGCGGCTGTCAGGACAAGTGATGTACTGGAAGGCAGCCAAGCCATTGGGCTTAAGGAAGCGATTCACCGACTCGCAGAAGGCTGGCAAGTAAGCATGTCCGAGGGCTTCCATCATTTCGATGGAAACGCATTTATCATAAGAGCCTTGATGCGACCTGAAGTCCTCGAGGCGAACGTCGATGCGATCCGCAAGCCCGGCAGCCTTGATGCGCTCAATGGCGAGGGCGCGTTGCTCCTTGGAGAGGGTGAGCGTGGTCACGCGACAACCGCGGGTGGATGCTGCATGAATGGCAAAGCCACCCCAGCCAGAGCCAATCTCAATGACTGAATCTTGCGGTCCTAGGCGCAGGTGTCGGCAAAGAGACTCATTCTTCTCCCGCTGAGCTTCCTCCAGGGTTTCTTTGCCTGTGCGGTAACGAGCCGATGAATACATCA
>CAJBPJ010000089.1 GCA_903957465.1 uncultured Opitutia bacterium | reverse complement strand
GTGCCGACGGACTCCGTCACGCGCACGCGTACTTGGCTGACTTCGGTAGGGTTGCAGCGGGCAAGCATGCGGCGACCCACGGCAGTACCTTCAAACAGTTTCACCCAGCCTTTGCCGTCGAACCCCTCGATGACGAAGGCACGGATGCGATGACCGTAACGGTAGTCTTCCCAGAGATCGACGTAACCCACAGTTTTCGCACTACCAAGATTGAGGACAGCGTCTTTGGCAGCAACTTGTTCAATTTTTCCAAGTGGGTTGCCAAACCGTCGGCGAATTTCAGTACCAAACTCTTCATACCGTTTCATATCATCGGGATGCACACTGCCATCAGCCTGTGGTGCACAGTTAAGAATTAAGAAGCTATTACGTCCGACGGACTTCTCATAGCAGTCCATTAAGGTCTCGAGACTTCGTCGGTGTTTGAGCGCTTCGGGTCGCATGTGCCAGAAATGTTCATGCAGAGGTACGTCCGCCTCGTGGGGCGCCCAATAGTCGCCGTTCGGGTTTTCAGCGCCTTGGATTTGGCGCTTATCAGCCTCGACTTGATTCGGAGCCTCAGTGGCGGCGATACGTGCTCGGTCGAGGGTGGACCAGCAAGGGTATGCGACGACGCCACGTTCATTGCCAGGCCATCGGATGGTCGGCAGGGGGTCGCGACTACCGACGGCGGCGATGACGGCTCGAGGGGCCCGTTCAGCGATACGCTTACCGATTGAGGCTTTGATGGGTTGGTCGATCCAAATCTCAGTGACGAGATCGGACCCTAGTCGGTCCATGATTTCGTCGAATCGGCGCTCGAGCAAGCGGTTGGAGTCCTCCCACGTCTCTACTTTATCCAATTTGCGGTAGCTGATAGTTGAAGTGTCTTCGGCGGCTTTACGCGGGTGGGGGAGCCAGAAGTAGAAGCCGGCGTTAAGTCCGTGGCGTCGGCAGGCAGCGGCGAATTCTTTGACTACATCACCGCCTCCACCACGGTAGGCTGTATTCCCGATATGGTATTGTGTTGTCTGACTCGGCCACATGCAAAAGCCGCCACTGTGTGCCAACATAAAGACAATCTCTTTAGCACCGAAGGATTTCGCCGCCTGACACCATTCATTCACGTCTAACTTTTCAAAACGTATATCTTTCAGGGGTGTACTTCCGTCATCGTACTCGCGCTGTTGAATCGTCGCTGGGTCGAGTTGCACGAACATAGCTAACTCCTGTTCCTGCCACTCGTACTGAGCTTTGGTAGGCCGTGCTAACTGTGCGGCTACGGGATCTGCAACGGCGGTATCCCAAACTGACGCCGCATGTAATAGGTGCGGTGAGCTTAATAGGGAGAGCAAGAGTAGCAGCTTCATCCCTACTTTATCACTTAATTTGTTGGTCGAGCCAAGGGGCAACCTTCTCAGCCCAAGCTTCGCCATGAACTTTAAGGCCGACTTTACTAAAGTGGATACCTTTGCCTCCGTGGTCGCGTAGTTCGCCAAGCATCGCGTCGGTATCGGGTCCTACGAGCGCGACGCGTTTATCCCAAAGTTCCTTTTGGCCTTGCGTGACGGGTGCTTCGAGCGGCTTGCCTGGACGATAGGATGCCTTGGCGACAAACCAGGTGAAGTTGCGTCCAGACTGCTGGCGCATCTCGCGAATGATTGTGCCAAGGCCATTCGCATAGGCTACGCCTTTCATATCTGCATCACTCTCGCCCTGGTGCCAGAGCAGGGCGCGAAAACTAGGGTAACCTGGGACCGCTGATGCTTCGAGTTCCTTGATTCGACCAAGCGTCCAATTAAAGAGTTCACTGCCAGACTTCCATTGATTGATGGAGGTGCCGCCATGGCCGGTGACGACGACACCAATGGGCACATGGTAGCGCGCAGTCATCGCATCACCAAAAGCTGGCCAGAAGCTACCACCTTGGCTTTTATCATGTGTGCCGAGTTGTGGGTCATTGGCGATACGCCAAGTCTTACCGTCGAAACTTGAGACGAGCCCTGACTTTGTCTCAATGCGTCCATCAGTCGGCAGATTCGATCCACCGCCACCGCTGTTGGTCGAGTTGGACTGGCCAGCGCCAATAAAGACTTCACCCACGCCAAACTGAGCGACCTTAGCGGTGGCAACTTCCTTTCCAGATTTCAGTGCCCTGAGTTCGGCCGTATACCAACCGCCTGCAGTCAATGTGTATAAGCTTCCGAAGGTGCTATTGGCGGAATTGTATGCCACAGTCTGCCACTCCGACTTAAGAGCTTTACCGTTGAGGTCTTTGCCGCTGAAACGTACTTCAACGCTGTCGCAATTTACGAACAGTTTGCCTGCGACCTTGACTGGACCTTCCGTACGCTTGGTGCGCTGAAAGACTTGAAGTTCTCCTGGCGAGCTGATGCGTAAATCGCCAAGGTCGACGCCCGCAGCCTTCATTCCGGCTCGATCTGCATCGGTGACTTTGCCTGCCGTGAGCTCGAGTACACGTTTCTCGCCGGGAGCGAGATTGATTTCCATCACGGTGCTACCTTGTAGCCAAGCCCACTGACGGGCGCTGCCCTTAGTGAGGAAGGTCAACTTGCTGCTCTCGCTAAACCAGCTGCTCTCGTTCCAGTTTTGGGCTGAGGGCATCGTAACGAAGCGACCCTTGGCGTCGGCGCCGAGCGAGACCGATGACGGCAGTATGGCGAAGAAGAACATCGGCGCCTTCGAGTTATTGCTGACCGTCCAGGTCATTCCGTTATCAGTAAAAGCATAGCGGACCGACGCTAACGGCCCTTCGGAGTCGATGGTACCGGCATTTGTGCGTGTTGTTTTGGACATCTTAACCACGCCACCTTGATGAAAGTAAGTGCCCCTAGAGATGTCGATGTCGGGTAGCAGGAATTCCTGCTCACCGATTCGTAAGTGATTCAGGTAGCCATCGGTCCCGACCGTCGCCTCGTAACTCTCGGCTTTGATGGTGAAGCCTGCTTTTGCGTCACTCTGGATAATCGGGGTGGCTTGGGCTATAGGATTTGTGAAGAGAACGAAGACCAATAATGCGGCGAGACTTCGTAATTTCATAGAGTATTGAAGTAGAGATAAATCATTCCATGAACAGAACATATTCAGGCTAAAACAGAGGTGACAACTTTGGCGGACTCGACGCCGGTTAACTTCACATCAAGTCCACGGGATCGATAGGTAAGACGCTCGTGATCGATTCCCAGGCAGTGAAGAATTGTAGCGTGCAGGTCTCGTAAGTGTACGGGGTCTTGGGCGATGTTGTAACCAAAGTCATCTGTCGCACCATGAACAAAGCCGGGTTTGACCCCACCACCGGCTAAGAAAATCGAGAAACACCGTCCATGATGGTCACGGCCAGCACCCGGACTACCGAAGCCGCCTTGAGAGAATGCTGTCCGTCCAAATTCGGTCGCGAAAATCACAAGGGTGTCATCAAGGAGGCCGCGTTGCCGTAAGTCACGTATCAGTGCTGCGGTTGGTTGGTCGATATCGCGACACTGGTTGGGCAGTTGGCGCTTCAGGGCAACGTGTTGATCCCAACCGCGATGGAACAGTTGTACAAAACGAACATCGCGCTCTGCCAACCGTCGTGCGAGTAGACAGTTTGCGGCGTAGGAACCAGGCCGCGTGACTTCAGGGCCGTAGGCTGCAAGCGTGGCCGGCGACTCGGTTGAGAGATTCGTTAATTCTGGGACCGAGGTCTGCATCCTAAATGCCATTTCGTAAGCATTGATACGGGCAATCGTTTCAGGATCGCCTAATTCTTCTGCGCGTCGCTCATTGAGGACAGCAAGGTCATCGAGGAATTCACGGCGTTGATGTTCATCGATGGTGGGCGGGTTCTGCAGGTAGAGAACCGGGTTGGCGCCGGGTCGCAGTCCAACGCCTTGGTGACTCGAGGGCAGAAAGCCGCTGCCCCAGAGACGTGAGAATACGGGCTGACCTGGATTTTTACCGGTGCCTTGTGAGACCATTGCGATGAATGCTGGCAGGTTGGCGTTTTCGGTACCAAGACCATAGCTCGCCCATGCGCCCATGCTGGCGTAACCGGGTTGTTGGTTACCCGTGTTCATGAACGTGATAGCGGGATCGTGGTTGATCGCTTCGGTATACATCGAACGGATCAGGCACATTTCATCCGCTACGGTTTGGATGTGTGGTAGTAAATCGCTAATCCAAATCCCTGAACGACCACAGAGTTTACCGCCTTCGATGGCAGGTTGCAGCGGGTAACTTCCTTGTTCGCTGGTCATACCCGTCAGTCGCTGGGTGCCCTTAATACTGTCCGGGATATTTTTTCCAGCCAGTCGGCGCAGTTCGGGTTTGTCGTCGAAAAGGTCGACATGCGAAACTCCACCAGATTGGAAGAGGCAAATAACGCGCTTTGCTTTAGGTGCGAAGTGTGGCAGTCTAGGTAAGCCGCCTTTAGCTGATAACCGTTGCGTGCTGTCACGGCATCCTCCCAAGCCGAAGAGCATTGAGCCAAGTGCGAGTCCGCCGATGCCACGTGCGCCCATCCCGATGAAGGTTCGTCGTGTAAGGTGATTGATAAATGCGTCGCGTGGATCCATGTCAGTTACGGGTGATAGTTTCACTAAGGTTCAGCAGTAGTGCGCTTACTTGATACCAAGCAGCGTGCTCGGGTGCGGGGTGTCGAGGATTACGCGGCGACTCACCAACCTTGAGGGCTGCCTGGGCTTTGGCTGGGTCGGCGGCATAGCGCTCACGTTCGCGTTGTAGTGTTCCCTTGAGCACTGAAAGCTCCTGCTCCGTCAACGGACGCGAGAGCACTTCAAGTGCCGCCCATCGGAGTCGTCGTTCGTCATTGTCTTTGCGATCGAGGATACGTTCAGCTAGGAAGCGTGCCGCCTCAGTGAATTGAACGTCATTGAGTAACACGAGTGCTTGGAGGGGCGTGTTGGTTGACCCGCGAGTGACTGTGCACACTTCGCGATTTGGTGCATCAAAAGCACTCAGGTTGGCTGGAGGTGCGGTGCGCTTCCAATAGGTATAAAGGCTGCGTCGGTAGAGTTTATCGCCGTGGTCTTGTACGAATGTTTGTGCCCGGGGTAATGTCGAAGGGTAGTGACTGACTTCGCGCCATAGGTCAAAGGGGCTGTAGGGATTGACGCTGGGTCCACCGATATCACGCACAAGCAAGCCACTCGCTCGCAAGGCGTTGTCGCGGATAAGCTCGGCAGGGAGTCGAAAGCGCGGTCCGCGGGCAAGCAATTGATTGAAGGGATCTTTTTCCAGCTGAGCCACGGTGCAATGACTGCTTTGTCGATAGGTTCCTGACATCACGATGGTTCGTACCAGGCGCTTTATATCCCAGCTGGACTCAACGAAGTCCACGGCGAGCCAATCGAGTAGTTCAGGGTGAGTGGGTAGGGCGCCTTGCAACCCAAAGTCAGATGCGGTTGTGACGATACCGGTGCCAAAAAACATTTTCCAAGTACGGTTAACGGCCACGCGAGCGGTAAGCGGGTTTTCAGCCATCACCATCCATTGCGCAAGTCCGAGGCGATTCGCGGGTGCATCCTTCGGTAAAGGGGGAAGCGTCGATGGCACGCCTGGCTCCACAACTTCGCGGGGTTGGGTGTAATCTCCGCGTGCTAGAATATGCGTTATCCGTGGTTTAGCGGAAACATTCATTACCATTGTCGACTGCGGTTCAGTAAATACCCGTAAGCGTTCTTGAGCGTTTGCGAGATCAACCCGTGCTGCGCGCATCGCCGCACTTTGTTGTGCACAGACCTTCCAGAGACGGAGTGTCTGTTCAGGTGTGTGTTTTGCGTTAGGTATAGCGAGGATGGCGATGATGTCTTCTGGGATATCGATGCCATCGTCTTTACCGGTTATCGCATACATTTTCCCGGCACCCGCGGCACGAACACTGCAGTTGACCTGGGTTGTAATCCAAGGGGTGCGACTTGCGTCAATAGGTTGTTCAAAAGTTAAAGTGATGTGCGATTCGGCGACATTCGGGTCGGGTGACCAACCACGATTATTGGCGAAAGCTTGAACGTCGGCAGCGGGATGTTCAGGTCGCCACGAACTCGCGGTGATTTGTTGGAAACGTTGCAAGCGATGCAAGTTCACTTGATCGCCCGGCACGGCGTCGATGGTAACATCTATCGCAGTTAAGATGAAATCACGTTTCGGGAATACGAGACGGATACCAGTGATAGGTTTGTCAGTGTCGGGTAGCTTACCGAGAATGTCGTAAGCAGCGCCACCAAGTCCGCTGAAGCTGTTACCGTCGACATTGAACCCGCTACCAACATTGGGTGTTGAAATACGTGTCAGTGAAATAGGGTGTAACTCGAGTCCGCGACCGCGCTCGGCCAGTCGCGCCCGCTGTGTATCTGCCCATGAGGTGAGCACGGCATTGTTCGGTGTCTCTAGGGTATGTTTGAGACCAGCGATGCGTGATCGTATCGCCTCAAGGTCGATATTTTTAAGCGGTGTACGGACGTTGGCTATGGGATGTGAGTTATAACTATTACTACCGTCGAGGCCGGCGTCGCCGAGCGTATTGAAGTAGGCGAATATTCGGTAATAGTCGCGTTGGCTTACAGGATCAAACTTATGGTCATGGCACTGCGCGCAGCTCAAGGTGAGACCGAGCATCGATTCGCCCAAGGTCTTCACGCGGTCGGCGTTGTAATTCACCAGGTTCTCCTCGGGGATAGTCCCTCCCTCGTGGGTGTTCATGTTGTTTCGTTGGAACCCGGTGGCGATGAGTTGGGATTCACTTCGCTGCGGGAGAAGGTCTCCGGCAATCTGCTCGATGATAAAACGATTGTAAGGCAAGTTGTCGTTGAATGATTGGATAACCCAATCGCGCCAAATCCAAAGATCTCTGCTGCCGTCAATAGAGTATCCATTGGTGTCCGCGTAGCGTGCCGCGTCGAGCCACTCCAAAGCCATTCGCTCCCCGAATTGTGGGCTGGCAAGTAAGCGATCGACGACGCGGGCGTAAGCATCGAGTGCAGGGTCGCGGACGAAGGCCTCGATTTCCTCGGCCGATGGAGCAAGGCCTGTGAGGTCAAGGCTGACGCGCCGAATCAGTGTGGCACGATCCGCTTCAGCGGCCGGTTCTAGGCCTGCTTTCCGCAGTCGTTCACGTACAAATACGTCAATCGATGGTTTGTCGTTGCTTGACGGCGAAACCTTGCGGGGGGCAATGAAGGCCCAGTGTGGCTCGTAGATTGCGCCCTGTTGTATCCACTCACGTAGACGTGCTTTGTCTTCCGCACTGAGTGTGCGGTGAGATTCTGGCGGCGGCATAATATCATCGGCGTCGGTGCTGATGATTCGCTTCCAGAGGACACTTTCATCGGGCTTACCTGGAACGATGGCTGCCCCGTCGTCACGCTGGCGCAAAACATCATCGCGCACATCTAGGCGTAACTTACCTTTACGGGCATGCTCATCGAAGCCGTGACACTGAAAACAGTTTTCGGATAGAATCGGCCGAATATCTCGATTGTAAGAGAGAGGTTCGTTCGCGTTAACTGCGCCATATGCGATTAAACAGGCAAAGCCTACTCGAGAAGTTACCCGCATGCATTTCAGATACATATGTTAAACATTTGTTCCTAGTAATCTCGGCACGTTGCAGCAGTCTCTCTTTGCCACTAGGTCTTCGGTTGGATTAATGAGCGTCCGCACCGCAGCGGGGTTGCAGGGCGGGTTGGGGTAGATGAGGTTGCTGGTAATCCTTTCAAAGCCGAGGTCTCAGTCGCCATCCTGCAGTTACTCTGCGGCCTTGCCAAGGTTAAGGAAGGGGCAAGCGGCTTCGCCCTGTGGCGAGTACAGCTGTTTAGCTCTGTCCCGACTGGCTGAGAGGGAGGGATTGGCTCCGCTGCGCTCCTGCTGGGGAGACTAAGGACGAATGACTAAGGACTAAAGCAGATGCATAGATACGGCCGGGCAGGCAGAATGCATAGTCATGACTTTAGTCGTTAGACCTTAGTCTTTAGTCTCGTCAATCCACTGGCGGAGAGGGAGGGATTGGCTCCGCTGCGCTCCTGCTGGGGAGACTAAGGACGAATGACTAAGGACTAAAGCAGATGCATAGATACGGCCGGGCAGGCAGAATGCATAGTCATGACTTTAG
>CAJBPJ010000088.1 GCA_903957465.1 uncultured Opitutia bacterium | reverse complement strand
CGGCGTCGCCATCAGCTTCTAGTTGAGTCAGGAGGTCCGTCATTATGGGAACAGAAAAGAAATTGGTCGTAAAGCGTAAAAGCTTAGGCCAGGCAGTTGGCGAGGAATTGTTATCTCTGATCCGCACTGGTGAATGGTCTCCGGGCGACAAACTTCCCTCCGAACAATTACTCATGCAGAGGTTTGGCGTAGGGCGGAACGCTCTTCGCGAGGGAATACATGGGCTTATTCGAATTGGCGTCCTTGACGTGCAACCTGGAGTGGGGACAACGGTACTTTCTATCGAAGGAAGTGAAGTCCTCGACAAAGAAACGGTGGCATCGTTACTCGGCGCAGGAGTCCTGGATGAGTTGTATGACTTGCGCTTATTGCTAGAAGGCGAGGCTGCTGAAAAGGCAGCCGAACGAGCAACTAAAGCCGAATTGGCCGAAATTTTGAAGCATCAAAACTTATATGAGTCAGCGGTAGAACACGGTACGCCAACCTACGAGCACGACATTGCTTTTCATCGAGCAATTGTGCAAGCAAGTGGCAATTCCATTTACCCTGTCATTCTCGATTTAACGGCAGACCGATTAGTTTCATCCAGACGAGCTACCGACTCAGTCCCGAGTGCTGTCGCTCTTGCAAAAGATCAACATGCTGCGATTTATTCGGCAATAGCAGCTAAGGATGCTCCGTTGGCTCGTCGGCTCATTCAGGAACATATACGTGCAGGCCGTGCAGCGCTCAACGAGTGGATTCTGCGCGAAAAGCAGCAATCAAAGCCGAATGGCAAAAAGCAATCAAAGTCCAACAAATGAGAACAGGAAGAATAACGATATGACGCACCATCAAGAACCAGACAGAGAGACTCGAGAGCGCGACGTCGAGCCAATTTTCCACTCCATCCGTGAGAATCTCTTTAGTTCTGTAATCGGCGATGTATTAGATGGCCTGGGTCATTATCATCAGATTCTTCCAGCTTACTTAAGGCCGATGAAGCCAGAAATGAAGTTGGTAGGACGCGCCATGCCGGTCCAGCTCGCTGATGTGTTTGGCGTGCAAGCAGAACCCTTTGGAAAATTAACTCTCGCCCTCGATCAGCTCGAGCACGGGGAGGTCTACGTCGCTACTGGTGGAGTCGCAGCTTGTTCAGCTTGGGGGGAAATCCTTACTACTACTGCCAAAGTCAGGGGCGCAGTTGGAGCTGTCATTGACTCTTATCATCGCGATACACCAAAAATTCTTGAGTTGGATTGGCCCGTTTTCAGCCGCGGACCCTATGCCCAAGACGGCGGAGTACGGTCCATAGTTGAGTCTTATCGAGTTCCAGTTGAAATCGGCGGAGTTCTCGTCAGGCCAGGGGACTTGATAGTGGGGGACGTTGATGGCGTTGTAGTAATTCCTCGGGAAATTGAGAATGAGGTCGTGGGCGCGGCCTTGGAAAAGGTCTTCGCCGAGAACTTGGTTTTGGAAGCCATTAGGACTGGTATGTCGAGCACTAAAGCTTTTCAAACTTATGGCGTCCTCTGATGTCGCATTCTGATGGCACATCTGAGATGTTGAGAATTGTCGAACTCCTTGACCCGGAGCCTCGAGAGTGGTGGAGTCTCTTGCCCCAGATCGGGGTCAACGCGGTTGTCGGGTTACTTGAGGATGGGGAGCAAAAGCGGCGTTGGGTAAAACCGACGCCGACTGATTCACTTGGCTGGTTTGCCGCTGACCAAAGCGCGCCGCCAGTGGGAGAGCGCTCTTGGGAATATAAAGCTTTACTCCGTGTTCGGGACCGATTCCGAGATAGCGGTTTAGAGCTTGTCGCCCTGGAAGACACTCCTCCGATGGACAAGATCAGACTCGGATTGCCTGGACGCGACGAACAAATCCAGTGGTGGATAGAGATGATTGATGCTGCAGGTCGCCTAGGAATTCGCACACTTTGTTACAACTGGATGGCGATTCGTGGGTGGGTGCGCACCGATGATGCTATCCCAGATCGCGGTGGCGCTTTAGTCACTGGTTACGACCACCGCTATATGCAATCGCTTGGAAATATCGCAGAACCAGGCGAGTTCACGGAGAGTCAACTGTGGGATGGATTGACATACTTCCTTAATGCAGTCATCCCTCACGCAGAGGCTGCAGGAATCGTTCTTGGCATGCACCCTGACGATCCGCCACTACCAGTTATTCGAGGCATACCGCGAATAATGCGGAGTGTAGAAAACTATGATCGGCTGCTGAGTCTTTCAAAGAGTTCCGCCAATGGCATTACTTTTTGCCAGGGCAATTTCGCACTGATGACCTCCGACTTACCTTCGCTCATTGAACGATGGGGGACGCGGATTAAGTTCATCCACCTCCGTGATGTTTCTGGGACGGCGGAGCTATTCCAGGAAACCTTTCATGACGCTGGCCCAACCGACTTAGGTGCTTGCGTGCAGGCATACATAAATGCCGGCGTCTCTGGGATTCTACGGCCTGACCATGTTCCGACATTGGCAGGTGAGGACAATTCAATGCCAGGCTACGGTGTGCTCGGGCGGTTACACGCTATTGGATACATCCAAGGTCTGCTCCACTGTGCGATCGCGGATCGCAAACCCCTTTAGATTGCAGATGCGCCTGACTAAAGAAGGTT
>CAJBPJ010000087.1 GCA_903957465.1 uncultured Opitutia bacterium | reverse complement strand
ATCGACATCAAGCCTGGTCGATCCCAGGCACGGCTCGTTTCGCCTAAATCAACAAAACAATAAGAGGACCGGCCGTCTTCCTCTTCAGAAAAACGACCGGTCGGTGTTTAATGGTGGAGCCAATCGGGATCGAACCGACGACCTCTTGCCGACGCCCCACGCTGCGCGTTGGGCTGCAAGAGGACCGGCCGTCTTCCTCTTCAGAAAAACGACCGGTCGGTGTTTAATGGTGGAGCCAATCGGGATCGAACCGACGACCTCTTGCATGCCATGCAAGCGCTCTACCAGCTGAGCTATGGCCCCAGAAAAAGGGAAAGGGCAACAAACCTCCGGAAAAGGATGCGGTCAACGCTATTCTGCCCAAAGTAGCCCTGCACCCACGCTTGCCAATCGGCTCAGAGCCGAGTTGCCTCCATGCAATGGTAGAGCCCGAGGACATTGCGTCGGAATCCGGCGAAGAAGAACCAAGCAACCCCAACCCGGGGTCAGCGAGGGGCGGACTGCGCATTGAGAAAAATTTTATCGATGGATTGCCAGAAGCGGAATGGAACGGCCCGATTGAGCTCGTCGAACGCGAGAATGAAGCTGAGCTCGCGATCCGCACCATGATGAACGAACGCGTTTTGGGTTTCGACACCGAGACAAAACCTTCCCACCGGCGCGGCGAATACCACCTCCCTTCGGTTCTACAATTAGCCACAAGTGACCGGGTCTTTGTTTTCAGAATCGAAGCCTGCGGCGGGATTCCCTTTGCATTCCCCGTACTCTGCAATCCGCGTATCGCGAAAGTCGGCATAGCCGTGCGCGACGATGTACGTAATCTGATGCGACGGGCACCTTTTGATGCACACGGGTTTATTGAGATTTCTGACTATTCGCGCAAAGCTGGCGTCGAAAATACAGGCCTGCGCGCGCTAGCGGCTCACTATTTAGGTTTCCAGATGAAGAAGTCGAAGCGGGTGCAGATCTCTGACTGGTCACGACGCCTCGACAAGCGCCAGGTTCAATACGCGGCAAATGATGCGTGGGTTGGACGGGAACTCTTCCTTAAGCTCGAGAGCACCGGCATTGTCCCGAAGTTTTAATCGTTGGATTCTCTCGGACGAAGACTCGCCCAAGCGAAACTAAGCCAGCCAACCATAAGCAATACGCCACCAATTGGCGTGATTGCACCTAGCCAACGCGGCGCACCGAGTGCCATCGCATAGAGTGTGCTCGAGAACAAGAGAGCACCTAAAATCATGCACCACTGTGCAGTCCGCGCATAAAGCGGAAGCAATGCCGCCACAGCCGCATGGACCAATAGGTAGTGCGAAGCCGTTTCCCACCATTCACGTGCAGTCGGCTGAGCCTGAAACTGTTCCTTGAGGGCATGTGCGCCCATTGCACCCAACCCTACCGCAAACGCAGCAAGGGTCGCAGCGAGGACACGGAGGTGCATTAAGCCTTTGGCTCTTTGGGCTCAGACTTCTTCTTCTCTTTTTGAGTAAAGGTTAAGCCTTCTGGAGAAGCCCCGACGACGACAGGGTCGCCCTTCCGGAGCTCGTCGCGCAGAATAACTTCAGCCAATGGGTCTTCAAGGTGGCGCTCGATCGCACGACGCAACGGCCTTGCGCCATACTTCTCATCCCAACCATGCTCGACGAGGAACTCGCGGGCTGGGTCGGTCATTTGTAAAACGATTTCGAGATCGGCGAGGCGCTTGACCACCTTCTTCAACTCAAGGTCGACAATGACGTGCATGTGTTCCTTGGCGAGCTGATGGAAGATCACAATGTCGGTTAAACGATTCAGGAACTCGGGCTTAAAGGCCCGCTTCGTTTCTTCCAAGATACGCTCTTTCAATTTCTCGTAATCACGGGTGGTGTCGGTGCCAGCATCGAAGCCCATAAAGGAGTTACGCTGCAGAACATCTGCACCCACATTAGATGTCATGATCAAGATGGTGTTTCGGAAATCAATCGTCCGACCGAGCGAATCCGTCAGACGACCATCTTCGAGTACCTGTAAGAGTAAATGGACAGCATCGGGGTGCGCCTTCTCAATTTCATCAAAAAGCACGACGGAGTAAGGCTTGCGGCGAACCTGCTCAGTCAATTGCCCACCTTCTTCGTAACCAACATAACCTGGCGGCGAACCAATCAACCGGGAGACCGCAAATTTCTCCATGTACTCAGACATGTCGATTTGGATGACAGAGTCGGCTTCGCCGAACATCTTCTCTGCAAGGGTACGCGCCAGCAGGGTTTTCCCGACGCCTGTTGGACCGAGGAAGAGGAATGAGCCAATGGGGCGACGAGGGTCTTTGAGGTCTGCCCGCGAACGTCTCAGTGCCCGCGCAATCACTTCGCAGGCCATTTCTTGGCCAATCACAGACGACTGTAAGTCCTTTTCGAGATCGAGCAGCTTCTGGGTCTCTTTTTTCTCCATCCGTGACAAAGGAATACCGGTCCAGTCCGCAACGATGGATAAGATGTCGTCTTCAGAAACAACAATTTTAGTTTCTTCGCGACGCTTCTTCCAATCTTCGAGAGACTTTTCGCGTTTGGCGCGAAGCTTCTTCTCTTGATCGCGCAGGTCGGCGGCTTCTTCGAATTTCTGGTGACGCGAGGCGTCTTCCTTCGCAAGTACGACTGAGTCAATTTCAGTCTGTAGCTTCTCTAATTCAGGCGGAAGATTGAGTGCACGAATCCGGGCACGCGCACCGGCTTCGTCCATCACGTCGATGGCTTTATCAGGCAAGTGGCGGGAAGTAATATAACGACTGGAAAGCTTCACTGCCTGCTCGACGGCTGCATCCGTAAACTCGCAGTTATGGTGCTTCTCGTACTTGTGGCGGATACCTTTAAGGATGCGGATGGCATCTTCCTGGGAAGGGTCGTCGACTTTTACCGACTGGAAGCGACGCTCGAGAGCAGCGTCTTTTTCAATGTGTTTACGGTATTCTGTGAGCGTGGTTGCGCCGACACATTGAATCTCTCCACGCGATAGGGCTGGCTTAAGAATATTGGAGGCGTCCATGGCGCCTTCGGCAGCACCTGCGCCGACAATCGTGTGCATTTCGTCGATGAAGAGGATAATGTTTTTGGCACGCTTAACCTCATCCATCACGCCTTTGATACGCTCTTCGAATTGGCCACGGTACTTCGTGCCGGCAACCATCAGGGCCATGTCTAAGGTGACGACTTTGTGATTAAGAAGAATCTCCGGGACAGACCCCGCAGTAATTTCTTGAGCAAGGCCTTCAATGATAGCGGTCTTACCGACGCCTGCTTCGCCAATGAGGACAGGGTTGTTTTTTGTACGGCGGCAGAGAATCTGGATAACACGGCGAATTTCATCCTTACGACCAATCACAGGATCAAGTTCACCCGCACGCGCTAGTTCAGTTAAATCACGACCAAAAGTCTTGAGGAGGGAAAGTCGCTCTCCGCGGCCAGGTCGGCCACCTTCCGGGCGAGCAGAAGGACCTTCTTCGCCTGTTTCACTTTCGGAAGAACCTGGAGCAGGCGACTCGCCTTCAGCTCCTTCTTCAGGTTGGATTTGCGCGAGAATCTCTTGGCGGCAGCGCTCGATGTCGACGTTCAACTCAGAAAGAACTTTGGCGGCGACACCTTCACCTTCGCGCAACAGACCGAGTAAAATATGTTCGGTGCCGATATAAGCATGACCGAGTTTAGCGGCTTCGCTTTTCGCGTAAGTGAAAACCTTTTGTACGCGCGGTGTAAGCGGAAGAGCATCGGGTGATTTTGCTTCTTCAGGACCTTTGCCAACTTGCTTCTCAACCAGTTCGCGAACTTTCTTAAGTTCGACGCCCATGCGGCCGAGCACATTGACGGCGACGCCTTCGCCGAGCTTAATCAAGCCCAGCAAGATGTGTTCGGTGCCGACGTAGTTGTGGTAAAAACGCTTGGCTTCAACCCGAGCAAGGTCGACAACGCGGCGTGCACGTGGTGAGAAATTTCCGTTCTTGTCCTTGTCCATAGGTAGTAGAGTAAGCGGGGAATGTGCCAACATGGTAAGCCGGGTTTGAAAGGGGGCAAGTGGGATGGGAGAATCGCCCAAATTGCCTGATAAACAGAATGCCTTTCCCTTTGCCATTCGGCCCATCGGGGGCTTTTCTTACGTCATAATGCCTCTAACCCTCCAAGAAGCCGCCACTACGCTGGATGCGACCCTCCGTAGCCTAAAAGGCAGACGCGTTGTGGTTTTAGGCCATATGCGGCCCGATGGTGACTGTATCGGCTCCCAGACCGCTCTCTGCCGTATCCTATTGGCCCTAGGTGCTGATGCACGGTGTGCAAATAGGCACCCGGTACCAGCCAACCTGGTAGCCTACGCCGAGGGTTTAACCTTTGTCACGGAAACGGGTTTCAGCCGGCGCCCCGACGAAGTCGCTGTCGCAGTAGACTGTGCCGACCTGTCACGCATTGGCGCTTCACTCACTGACCTCTACCCTGCCGGGCTTGAAGTCAATATCGACCACCATGTGTCCAATGACGGCTTTGCGAAGGTCAATGTTGTGGTCGAAGACGCTGCAGCAACTTGCCACGTCTTAGCCTACACCGCTTTGCAAAAGAACCTTCCGGTCGATGCGGCCACAGCAGCTTCACTCTACTTAGGACTGGTTACAGATACGGGAAGCTTCCGCTTCCGATCAACCTCACCCGAAGTCTTAGAGGTTGCCGCAACCTTGATTCGAAAAGGCGCTTCGCCATCACTGACAACGGAACGCGTTTTTGAAAGCGAATCACCGACCAAGTTCGTTCTGATTCAACGATTCTTAGCGAGTATGCGTTTGGTGGAAAACGGTCGCGTCGCTATCGGTGAAATTCCCATCGGCCTCTACGAAGAAACTGGGACGTCCAAAGAAGACAAAGAAGGGCTCGTGGACTTCCCGCGCTCGATTGCTGGCGTCGATATTGCCGTACTTCTGGAAGAAGCCAAAGATGGCATCAAAGGTAGTTTGCGTGGCAAAAACCCCGAACTCCGCCTCGACCTTCTCGCTGCTAAACTCAATGGCGGCGGACATAAACTCGCCGCAGGCTTCAACTGCCTCGGTGCGTCTTTCGCCAAAGACCGTGAGCGCATTGAAGCGATAATCATCGCTCATCTACGCGAACGGGCTCCACGATGAGTGACTTGAGAGAGCCCGAAGGCGTCTTGCTGATTGATAAGCAACGCGGACCGACATCCCACGACATCGTTGATATGATTCGACGACTCTATGGGACGCGTAAGGTTGGCCATGCCGGAACGCTCGACCCAATGGCCACCGGCTTACTCATTTTACTGATCGGTAAGGCGACAAAAGTTTCGGCGTATTTAATGTCGCAAGACAAAGCCTACGAAGCGGACTTAACCCTCGGAACTGTCACAGACTCGCAAGACGCTGAAGGCGAAACGCGCGAAACCCATCCAGTTCCCGAGCTCACCGATGAAGTCATCCGAGCCGCCATGGCCAAGATGCTCGGCGACCAATACCAAATGCCACCCATGCACTCAGCCCGAAAAGTGAACGGCGTGCCGCTTTACAAACTCGCCCACAAAGGCCAAGAGATCGCCCGCGAGCCCCGCTTCATCCGAGTCGAGAGCATGGATTTGCTACGATGGGCTTCACCTATAATCTCATTCAAAACGCGGTGCACGAAAGGCACCTATGTACGCACACTGGGCCATGACCTTGGCAAATCACTCGGCCCGGGCGGACATTTAAGTGCGCTACGCCGGACCGCATCAGGGACACACCAGGTTGAACAGGCCGTCACCATCGATGCACTCAATGCAATGACGATGCCTGAACGCTTGGCGCGTTTAATTCCCATTACTACCGCGGTTCCTGTTCAAGCCCTAGGATAAAGCTATGAGCCTGCACGTTGCTATTGGCGTCTTTGACGGGGTTCATGCAGGACACCGCGCCGTACTTACTTCGGCCGTCGCCGCAGCAAACCAAGACGACGGAAAAGTTGTTGCGCTCACTTTCGAGCCACACCCCAGCAGGATTATACGCCCACAAAATCCCGTACTGCTTATTCTAAATCGGAAGCAAAAAGATGCGCGTCTCCGCGAAGCAGGTGCGGATGAAATTGTACACCAAGCTTTTGACCCAGTGCACCGGGCGATCACCGCGGAAGCATACATCCCTTGGTTAAAAGAGAGATTCCCTGGGCTCACATCACTGCATGTCGGGGATAACTTTTGTTATGGTCAAGGGCGCAAAGGTGACGTCGCCCGTCTCGCTGCCGATGGGAATTCACAAGGTTTATCCGTAGAAATTATCCCTCCGGTTAAAACGTGCGGTGAAATTACCAGTAGCTCACGCATCCGCGAAGCACTTGTAGCCGGAGAATTAGAACTGGCTAATAGCATGCTCGTCCGGCCCTACGAAGCCGAAGGTGTGATTGAAAATGGTCGTAAAGTCGGCCGCTCCATTGGCTTCCCCACCTTGAACATCCCCTGGAAGCCCGAACTTGTCCCAGCCTACGGTGTTTATGCAGGAGAAGTTGTTACGTCCGAAGGGAACGCCGAACCGGCAGTGCTCAACTGGGGCGTGCGCCCCACCGTCGACACAAACGCCTCAGAGCCACTCCTCGAAGCCCATATCCTTCGACTATCAAGCACCCCACCTGTCCCCGAGAATAGCATTCGCGTACGATGGCTGAAGCGCATGCGTGCAGAGCAGCGCTTCGAAGATTTACATAAGTTACGTCAACAAATCGAAGTCGACTGCCTAGAAGCGCGCAAATTTCTTGGGCTAACTTAAGGCTCACTTCCCGCTGACAAAGCGTGGGATGATGCCGCCGAAAGATCCGTTAGAGAAAAAGATGACGCAAGCCGGCTTGTCTAAGCCGGACAGCACGGTGCGTAATTTTATGAGGAGCTCTTCGGGTGAAGTAAGTGAAAATGCCTGACGCCCACATGAGACAAGTTCTGCGGAGACACCGAGACTATCGAAGCTTTCTGCTCCAAGTTTTTCTGCGCGATGTGGAGCAGAGATTAAGGTGACATCGGCAAGGGCT
>CAJBPJ010000086.1 GCA_903957465.1 uncultured Opitutia bacterium | reverse complement strand
GTTACGCCTCGAAACTATTTTTCCGGCAGAGCCTGAACAATTGCGCCAAGTTGCCGAAGTCACCGATACCCTGCGACGGGAAACTGCCGATCGCGGTCGAGATATCCGTACCACCGGCGATTTAGCCCCAGCCTTTCTTCTTTGGGATCAGTCAGCCAAACCGGTTTCGTCTTCGAGCCTACGCGGTAAGCCTTACCTACTGAATTTCATCTTCACCCGTTGTCGCGCAGCCCAAATGTGCCCCGCTGCCACCGCCTCGATGGTGAGCCTTTCCAAAGCTCTAAAGAATGCCGGGCTCGCGGATAAAATTCAGTTAATCACGATTACCTTCGACCCCGCTTACGATTCACCTGGCGTGCTCCGTGCCTATGCAGCGAGCAATGCTACGGATAGCGTGAACCACCGTTTTCTCACCGGCAATAAACAGCAAATCCGTGATTTGATGACCCAGTACGGTATTACGACCATTCAGGCTGACGGCACTATCGTGCATAATGCCGCCACCTTGCTAATGAATGCAGAAGGCCGCATCCAGTTGCGCCTCGATGGTCCACGTTTTAACAGCGACGACCTCATGCCCATCTTGCGTAAACAATTACAGGCAAAATGAGCACTCGCCGCCACATCGCTTGGCTGACCGCTGGTGCTGTCGTGCTCTTTTTTCTGTTAAGGTCTTTGCCCGACACCCAGTGCACGTTTTTGCATAATGCCCACGAGCCAGTTATGGTCGGTGGAATCGAGTTTTGTGGCGAAAACGAAGAAGCGAATTTCTACAACCCCACTGACTTAAAATTCCCCTTTAAGTTAATCGTCGAACCCCGTGCGGATTTAACCGGCGGCACGCTGCGCGTTGTCGATGACAATGGGCGCGACGTCTTACCGCACGATTTCGCCATCTCGCACACACGCCAGCTCCACTTGCACTTAGCTCAAGTGACGGGTGGACAGTCCTACCTGCATTTACACCCCGAGCCGCAATTAGATGGAAGTTGGACGTTTGTTTTCCCGAAAGACTTTGCCGCTAAGTTTGCCGGTGGCGATTTCCGCATCTACGCAGACTTTATGCACGAACGTAGTCGGCGTACCGTCCTGCTCGCCGCAACGGCTTCCTGGCCCTTACTCCAGACCAACAGCACGCCGACAACATCGGCGCTCTATACCCGCCTACAAGCTGAGTTTATCGATCTGCCTGTCTTGCGTGCCGGCGAGAGCGTCATGCTGAAGGTTCGCTTAAGTCAAAAGGACAGCACTCCGCTCAAACTAGAAACCTTGATGGGTGCGCTCGGACATGCCGTGCTCGTTGGTGCTCAACCTGGCTATGCCCACATGCACCCTTCATGGACAGGTCGGGAGAGCGGCGAAAAGCCCGAGTTAGCCTTCCGCGTACGTTTACCCGCAGCAGGAACCTACACCCTCTGGGTGCATGTTAATGCCGGTACCGAAAGCTATATCGCCTTACCGCTCGTGATTAGCGAATGACCGTCTTGAAGTAGGCGACCGTCGATTGCAGGCCTTCGGGCACCGAGTGCGCAGGCTTCCAACCTGTGGCACGAAGTTTGTCCGACGATGCCATCGAGTGTTTCACGTCACCGAGACGCTCAGGCTTATACTCAATCTTCGAAGTGGATTGGGTGAGGCGTAAGATCTCTTCGGCGAGACCCTTCACTGTCATCTTGTTGCCGTAGCCCACATTATGGGTGCCCACGACGCCTGTCTGCGTGGCTGCAAAGACAAGTGCTCCGACGATATCCTTCACGTAGATGAAGTCGCGCGTTTGCTCGCCGTCACCAAAGATGCCAATCGGCTCACCCTTCAGTGCTTTTTCGATAAAGATGGGTACCGCAGCCGCGTAGGGCGACTTTGGGTCTTGGCGTGGACCGAAGACATTGAAGAAGCGTAAGCTAGCAGTTTCGAGTCCGCGCTCTTTACGGAACATCTCGAGGTAGTATTCACCGTCGAGCTTCGTCACCGCATAGGGTGACTTCGGCTCAGGGAACATGGTTTCAACTTTCGGCACCGTAGGGTTGTCGCCGTAGATGGCAGCCGACGAAGCGAGGACGACTTTCTTAACTTTGGCATCCGCCGCCGCCTCAAGGACGTGCAAGGTGCCCGTCGCATTGATATCCACACACTCGCGTGGCTTCAGCATCGATTCAGGCACGGAAATCATCGCGGCCAAATGGAAGACGCAATCGACGCCCTTCATGGCGCGATCCAAAGCAGCACGATCTAGGATCGAAGCTTCGATGAGTTCATGCTTCAGACCTTCCAGATTCTTGCGATGGCCAGAGCGGAAGTTGTCGAGTACGACGACATCCGCTTTACCCTGGAAGTGCTCAACAATGTGCGAGCCGATGAAACCCGCACCACCTGTAACAAGGACGCGCATGGTTCTTAGAATTTAGAGGCCAAGGATTGCATGGCGGGAAGTTGCGCTTCGATGGACTCCACGAGCTTGAACTGCGTCCGCAAGCGGTCGACATTGTGCCCAGGGCGTTTGATCTTGAAGTAGACATCGCCTTCGAGCCAGTCGGTTAAGAAACGCAGACCGATTTCGAAGGTAATCAATTTACCCGAGAAGGGTAGGAGTTCGCGCTCACGCGGAGTCAGGAAGCTCTTGGCTGAAGTTAGGTAGCCTTTCACCAACGCTTCAAACATGGGCATCTGCATGGTGACTTTGGAGAGATCGACTTCATCTTCGGCCGCTGGGGATGTCGACGTACGCACGAGATCGCCGAAGTCATACAAGGCCGAACCTGGCATCACGGTATCTAAATCGATTACGCAGATGCCTTCTTGGGTTTGGTTATCCAACAACACATTGTTTAATTTAGTGTCGTTGTGCGTCACGCGCTCAGGGATTTCACCTTTTGCAAGACCATCGGTAATCACGGAAACGTCATTCGCGCGGGCTAAAGCGAACTCGATTTCTTTACGCACATCTTTCGCACGGTTATGTGCGTCAGCCTTCAAGGCTTCTTGGAAGCGCTGGAAGCGTGAGGGGGTGTGGTGGAAGTTTTGAATCGTCTCGACCAAGCGTTCGCCGGGAAGGTCGGCAACGAGGGCTTGGAAAGCGCCAAACGCTTTGGCTGCTTGGAAGGCTTGATCGGCATTCCGGATGATGTCGTGGCCGGTGGCGCCTTCGACGAATACGTAACAACGCCAGCGATTGCCGTCGCCATCCACGAGCCAGCCCTTGCCGGCTTTGGTTGGGACTAAGGTCATGGCACGTCGCGAAGCATCCGGAGCCTTCGATTGTTTAAGCTTCGATTGAGCATGGTTACACACCCGCTCGATATTCGCCATCAAGCCGTCGGGATTCTTAAAGATGGTGTGGTTGATGCGCTGCAGGACGTAACGTATCGGGCTGCCACCTTGATTCATCTCCAGACAGAAGGTGTCGTTGATGTGACCACTGCCGTAGACTTCGGCGCGTACGTAATCACCGAGTACCGAAAACTGTGCGGCAATCGCACGCGTATCGTAAGTGGGTTTAGGTTTTAAGTCTGACATAAAATTAGGCCCAGAGGCTGGCAGGGTATTCCCCTTTGCGAATGAGTTCGCTGATATTGGCCTGCACGACGGGTTTGTCTTCGCGATACGTCACCCCAAACCAAGCTGAGGTGGTGCGCAAGACGCGACAAGTGATGTGCTTTTCTTTGACGAGCTGTCCGACCGCCATCGGGATGTAGCTCTCGCTCTTGAGTTCTTTGCCGCCTTTTTGGAGGAACTCGAGGAAGAGACGGTCAAGGTGATCAAAGAGGCGAGGGGTGAAACCCCACATGTTCATCGACACAGGTTCGTCGCCTGTGAGCTTAGCCACGCGGCCATCTTCAAAGGTATTGGCTGCACCGGAAGCAGCGCGCGCAATCTTGGTCATTTCTTCAATATCCGTCAGTAGGCCGTTGGCATCTGTCGCACAGATACCGCGAGCCACGGTACCGTGGTCTGACAAGGTGTTGCGCAGCGTGAAGCCAACCATGGAGAAGTCTGATCCCTTCGGGTCAGCTTTGGCTAAGAAGTCGCTGAGTACCTT
>CAJBPJ010000085.1 GCA_903957465.1 uncultured Opitutia bacterium | reverse complement strand
CGACTTTCATGTTGGAGTAAGCGGCCTCGGAGTCGAATTGCGCTTCGACGCCGGCGAGGAACTTACGTTCGGATTCGGGGATGCCTAAGCGTTCAAAAGTCTTTTTGACGTCGTCTGGAACTTCTTCCCAGGTGCGCGAAGGTTTTTGTCCCTTGGCGAGGTAGTAACGGATTTTGCTGAAATCGATATTATCGAGATCGTGCGTGGCCCAATGGGTGGGCATCGGGAGTGAATCAAAGATGGCGAGGGACTTGTGGCGGAATTCGCGGACCCATTCGTCTTCGCCTTTTACTTTGGCGATATAGTCGACGACGCCGGGATTGAGGCCGACGCCCGCATCGTAGGCGTAATCTTCGGCATACTTGAAATTGCCTTTATCGCGGTCGACCGCGATGGCCTCATTCTGGGCGGCTTCGGCGTTGGTATCGAGTTCGCTCATGGTCTTAAGCGTTGGCCCACTCTTTTTGAACCCACTCGTAGCCCTTGGACTCGAGTTCCTTGGCGAGCTCTTTGTCGCCGGTGTGAACGATACGTCCATCATACATAATGTGCACCTTATCGGGCACGATATAGTCGAGGAGGCGTTGGTAGTGGGTGATGACGAGGAAGCCGGTTTCGGGGCCGCGTGCTTTATTAACGCCTTCGGCGACGATACGCAGCGCATCGATATCGAGACCGGAGTCGGTCTCGTCGAGCACCGCGTACTTCGGCTCAAGCATGAGCATCTGTAAAATCTCGCAGCGTTTCTTTTCGCCACCCGAGAAACCTTCGTTGACGGAACGGGCGGTGAAGTTGCGTTCGATCTTTAGCTCATCCATCTTCTTATAGAGGTGAGCGTAGTAAGCCTTGGCGTCGAAGGGAGCGCCTTTGGGTTGGCGAGCGACGAGTGCGGCGCGGATGAAGTTGGCGATGGTGACGCCTGGGATTTCGCTCGGGTATTGGAAAGCGAGGAAGAGGCCAGCGCGGGCGATGGCATCGGGCTCGAGGCCGAGAATGGGTTGTCCATCGAGTAACACTTCACCGCCGGTGACAGTGTAGTCGGAATGTCCAGCGAGTACCTTTGCTAAAGTACTCTTGCCGGTACCATTGGGTCCCATGATGGCGTGAACTTCGCCCTTGGGGATCTCAAGGTTGAGGCCCTTCAAAATCGGACGATCGCCGATGGAAGCTTGAAGGTTGCGGATGGAGAGGTGGGACATGGAAATTAGCGGTGCTAGCGGGGTTAGCGGTGTTAGCGGAGGCAGAGAAGAAAGCGGGAAGCAGGAAGCGGGAAGGGGGAAGATTGGCTGATTGGCTGGTTAGCTGGTTAGCGGGTTAGCTGGTTAGCTGTTCTGAGTTTTTGTTCGGCCGTGGAAGGAGATTTCAATCGCTTCGGGGCGGAAACCTTCGGGCAGGATGCTGTTGAGTTGAATGAGAACTTCGTTCGGCAGATCGATATCGTAGACGCGACCGGTTTCTTGATCTTTGAAGTGAGCGTGTGGACGAAGGTTAGGGCAGTAGCGCGTGGGTTCGCGTTCGTAGTTCACTTGTTTCACGAGGCCCGAGTCCACGAATGATTCGAGACAGTTGTAAACGGTGGCCAAGGAGATGCCGCGTGAGAGTGTGCGCGAACGTTGCCAGACTTCTTCGACGGTTGGGTGGTCGCGGCGGGCGAGTAATACAGATAAGACATGCTCGCGTTGACGGGTAGGTTTGAGGCCTGCCTGTTTTAGCGAAGTCTTCAGACGATCAAGCTCAGTGGTGTTGAGACGCATTTTCAATAAGCATAAGAATTGGAATCATTCTAAATATCAAGCCTAGCCTGAAAATACCCTAGAATAAGCCCTCTGGAGGCTTAGTTCAGCGTCGGATCGAAGCCAGGCGTCTGGGGTCCGAGCGAAAGCTCTACCTCAAGTCGTGCGAGCGCATCTTGGATGTGGCGAAGCCTTAAAACCGGATTCGTCAGGGCTAAGAGTTTACGACGCAAAGTGGTATCATGAATGAGATGTCCAGCGGCAGCGTCTGCAAAACGTCCTGGATGGGAGGCAGCGAGTTGTTGGAGTCGAGGGAGTAAACTGGCTGCTTCGCCTTCGCTGATAGCTTTGTTGATTAAGCGCTCAATGGTTGCCGTGGTGCGAGCGAGCGCGATGTGGGCGTCTGGGCCAGCGTCGCCGTCATGAATAATTTCGGCACGCAGGGTGGGGAAGGGACGGAGTTTGGAAAGGCCTTCGACTTTGAGACGGACTTCGCCTTCGAGCAGTACGAGGTGACGGCCACCGTCTAAACTTTCGTGCGAGATGACATGTCCAAGTGTTGCCCAAGGTCCAACGCCCTGTTTGCCGTCCGCTGTTAAGATAGATTCTGCGACGGCGAAACGACGATCTTTGGCGAGTGCCGCTTCCACCATCTTTCGGTAACGCGGTTCGAAGAGGTGCAAGGGTAGCAACTGAAAGGGGAGCAGGGAGCAACCATCGAGCAGGATGACAGGAAAGTCTTCGGCGGCCATACCTACTAAACTAATCAACGTTTCCGGGAAAGCAAACCGAGCGTCACTTCGCTTGCTGCCAGCAATCCAGAAAGAGCAACTTGGGGTCAGGACTTGGCGTCTCGGCTACATAGATAGCGAGGCGCAGGGCGGCGAGGTGGGTGGCGGTTGCCTCGGGGTTGCGCTTTTTGATTTCAGCGAGAAGTGATTCGGCAGAACGGCCAGAGAGTTGGTCGAGGTGGCCGTAGCCAGCGTCGAGCAGGTCGCGGGCAACGTCGACGGGTAAGCGCGGCACGCGCATGAAGCTGCTGGTGACAGCTTCGAGCCTGCGTTTCGCAGCCTTTTCGCGATCCGCTTCGCTCACAGGCGAGCCAGGATGGCCTCGCCCATGGCTTTGCAGCCGACGGCTGTTTTGCCGGAAGCGATATCGGCCGTGCGAATGCCATCGGCAATGGTGCGGTCGACAGCGTTTTCAATCTGCTTGGCTTCAGCTTCGAGACCGAAGGAGTGGCGCAACATCAGGGCGACGGAAAGAATTTGTGCGCATGGGTTGGCTTTATCTTGTCCGGCAATGTCAGGCGCGGTGCCACCGGAGGGCTCGTAAAGTCCGAAGGGTTTATTGTAGCGATTGTGGCCGACGCCTAAAGAGGCTGAAGCCATCATGCCGAGGGATCCGCAGACGACAGCCATCTCGTCGGAGAGAATATCGCCGAACATATTTTCGGTGAGAACGACGTCGAACTGTCCCGGCCGCAAGATCAGCTGCATCGCGGCATTGTCGATGTAGAGGAAGGCGAGGGTGATGTCGGGTGCGGTTGCGGCGATACGTGCAGCGACAACTTTGCGCCAGAGCACGGAGGTTTCGAGGACGTTGGCTTTGTCGACGAGGGTGATGTGTTTGCGACGCGCCCGTGCGGTGGCGACGGCGACATCCGTGATGCGCTCAATTTCCGATTGCCGGTAGACCATGG
>CAJBPJ010000084.1 GCA_903957465.1 uncultured Opitutia bacterium | reverse complement strand
GCCAACAGGAGGGGCAGGATTAGCGGCGCCTGCTGGGAGCTGGAGCCTGATTTCGCCGATAACTTTCTTAGCCATGGTATAGGATTATTGGGTGTTAAAGATTAGTTGCGGTCGTCGCGCTCAACTTGCCAGAACTCGAGTTCCACAGGCGTAGGGCGACCAAAGATATCGACGGAGACTTGCAGCTTACCGTGATTCACGTCGGAACTGTCGACGACGCCGGAAAGATTCATCATCGGGCCATCGGTAATCTTGACGCGCTCGCCGATAGCAAAGGTGATCTTGGGTAGGACTTTATTTTCGTTTTCGACAATCTGGTCGAGGATCGAACGGATTTCAGCATCCTTGAGTGGCACCGGGCGATCGCCGCCAATTAATCCCATCACGCCATCAAGCTGGCGAAGGAAAGACCAAACATACTCGTCGAGATCACCGTCCATGCTGCCGAGACGGGCACGGATAAAGAGGTAGCTTGGGTAAAGCTTCAGCTTGGTCTGCTTTTCCTTACGGTTGCGCGTCTCCTTGACCGTGCGCTCGGGCATGAGCACCTGTTCAATGGCTTCGCGAATACTGTCGTCCTGTTGCATCGATCGCTCGATGTTACGCTTCACCTTGGCCTCGTTGTTCGAGAAGGTTTGCAGCGTGTACCAGAGAAGCTGATTGGAAACAGGTGGGCGGTTAGATTCGGACATGGGTATACTCAGCGCGCAATTTGGGTAGCGACCTGAACGAGGTTGGTAAGTGAGAGGTCACAAAGCACGACGACGGCTGCAAGCAGCGCGACGGCGAACACCACAATCACTGTAGACTGTGCTAACTCCCTGCCCGTTGGCCATGACGCCTTAGCGAAAACCTCGGTGAGGGTTTCGTTCCAGAAAGCTCGAAGGCGTCCAAGGAGGCGAATCATGTGTGGGTGGGAGAAAGTGTGAGGGGGAGGTGGCAGGACGGGAGGGAGTCGAACCCACAACCAACGGTTTTGGAGACCGCTACTCTGCCAATTGAGCTACCGTCCTAAGGTGTGGTTGAGAAAGTGAGGATGCCGGGGGGCCCTTTCGGACCCCACGGCATCGCCAACGTTAAGGGTTGGACGAGGATTACTTGATGATCTCGAGAATCTGTCCTGCGCCGATAGTCTTGCCACCTTCACGGAGAGCGAAGCGCTGGCCTTTTTCCATCGCAATGGTTTTGCCAAGTTCGATCGTGATTGTGACGTTGTCGCCTGGCATCACCATTTCAGTGCCTGCAGGGAGAACGACGGTACCGGTAACGTCGCAAGTTCCGAAGAAGAACTGAGGACGGTAGTTGTTCGCAAACGAAGTGTGGCGACCACCTTCTTCAGCCTTCAGCACGTAAATTTGTGCCTTAGCTTGGGAGTGTGGCTTGATGGTGCCTGGCTTAGCGAGCACTTGACCGCGCTCAACTTGGCTCTTTTCGATACCACGAACGAGCAGGCCGACGTTGTCGCCAGCTTGTCCTTGGTCGAGTTCCTTGCGGAACATTTCAACGCCAGTGACAGTAGTCTTTTGGGTGTCGCGGAGACCGACGAGTTCAACTTCTTCGCCAACCTTGATAACGCCACGCTCGATACGGCCGGTACAAACGGTACCACGACCGGTGATGGAGAAGACGTCTTCGATCGACATCATGAATGGCTTATCGGTTTCGCGCTTCGGCTCAGGAATTTCTGCGTCGAGTGCGTCGAGGAGGTTTTGAATTGCTTGCTCGCCTTCGGGGGTACCTTCGAGAGCAGCTGTAGCCGAACCACGGACGATCTTCACGTTGTCGCCGTCGTACTGGTACTTGTTGAGCAAATCACGAACTTCCATTTCAACGAGGTCGATCAAGTCTGGCTCGGAGAGGTCGACTTTGTTCAACCAGACAACGATCTTAGGCACGCCGACCTGGCGGGCGAGAAGGATGTGCTCGCGTGTCTGTGGCATGACGCCGTCAGCAGCTGAGACCACGAGGATGGCGCCGTCCATCTGGGCGGCACCGGTGATCATGTTTTTGACGAAGTCAGCGTGGCCTGGGCAATCGACGTGAGCGTAGTGGCGATTGTTGGACTCGTACTCAACGTGCGAGGCAGCAATGGTAACGGTCTTGGTCGCGTCACGAACGGTACCACCCTTGGTGATTTCCGCGTATGAGCGATTTTGCGCGAGACCCTTACGAGCCTGCACAGCGACGATGGCCGCAGTGGTGGTAGATTTACCATGGTCAATGTGACCGATGGTTCCCACGTTTACGTGGGGCTTAGTGCGGTTGAACTTTTCTTTGGCCATTGTCTTGTGTGTTTGGAGTTTGTGGTTGTGGGAAAGTGGAGAGGAGATTGGTGGAGCCCCCGAGCGGATTTGAACCGCCGACCTCGTCCTTACCAAGGACGCGCTCTACCAACTGAGCTACAGGGGCGTTCCGATGCCGCAGGAAGTTGCGTAAAGGAAGGGTTTAGATGAACTCCGCAAGGGTCACCGTCAAGCGCTTTTTTGACCGACCTTTAACACGCTGAAATAGGGGGCGAACTAGGGGCCCACCACGACCCGGTATGACCCCGGCTTTAGCCAGGTAACCCAGGGTAACTTTGCAGACCATTCAAGAACCGAACGATCCCATGCTGCATCGCCTGAACTACGCAAAAGGTAGGGTTTGGCTTGGACGCCATATGCATCAATGCCCAGCCTCATTTCCAGTGGACGTATTTTGCTTAAACTATTAACAGACAATGATTTAGTATTAAATGTGTCTGAGTCAGCAGTAACGAAATCCTTTTTGAATACATTTTCATATAAATCTGAAAATACCTGAATCTGAACCTTCCGGCTGCTTAAACTGGGTGGGGGTACCTTTTGCCCAAGGGTTAAAAACGGCTCCTGATCGGCCAAGGGAAAAGCCTCATCGATTGTCAACCAGCGGGCGGAAGACTGTTCCGTGGGAATTGAAAGAGGCTTCGCGGGATCATGTTGGATTTCGGGCGCGAAAGCAGAAAAAGGGGAAGCATCTGGCTGAGCGACGTCGCCCGACCGACCATCGCTTTGCACAGCCGGCATGTAGAGTGATGAAGATTCCTGAAGCATGGCGCGCTCAACCCAAGGCGATTTTGACCCAAGCACCAGGGCCGATGGAGAAACGAGTGTCATCCGCGGCGCAGCTTCATGGACAGGCCGCACCAAAAAAATCATGGCTGCAAAAAGTGCTAATGAAAAGACGAGCGCGGTTTGGCTGAGCGGCGTCAATCGTCCACTCGCGAGAGTTAAAAGCGTGAAACGACGCGCCATGGATTATTGACCACGCGGCCTCTCGAGAATGGGCACGCGTATCAGTTGGGTTTTATTACCACGGAGAATAGCGAATGTCGCCTCGGTGCCTGGTTTTAAGCCTGAGATAACCAACCGCAGGTCATTCCAGCCAGCGATGTCATAACCGTTAACGGCCGTCACCAAGTCGCCGACTTTCAGGCCAGCTTTAAATGCCGGCGCACCTTCATCAACTTCAGTTAAGCGCGCAGCTTGACCTTTGGTGGCGCCCAGGCGCACCGCCTCTACAAAGGCAACGTCTTCGCCATCGATCCCAATGTAGCCGCGAACAACGTAGCCACGGGCAATTATCGAGTCGGCAACAAAGCGAGCAAGGTTTCCAGGGACGGCATAACCAATACCCACGGCATTGGCACGAACAGCTGTATTCATGCCGACAAGACGGCCAAAGGTATCCACTAGGGCGCCACCCGAGTTTCCAGGATTAATCGGTGCACTCGTCTGAATAAAATCTTGGTAGTCGGGTCCGCGAGCGCGGCCAACACTACTGAGCACAAGATTGCTACGGCTTAAACCTGAGACGATGCCGGAGGTTACGCTCAGCCCGACGTCCAAAGGATTACCAACCGCAAAGACATTGTCACCGACGCGCAATTGATCGCTTTCGCTAAATCGCAAGTAAGGCAAATTAACAGCGTCTACTTTAACCACGGCGACATCAGTACGGCTATCGGATCCTAAAATTGTACCGCGCAAGTCACGACCGTCTGAAAACTGTACCATGGCGACTTTGGAGACCACTTGTCCCTGTGCCGTAACAACGTGGTGATTCGTGAGAATATACCCTGAAGGATGAATGACGACGCCCGAGCCGAGCGCAATTGGCACTAAATACTTATTGGTAACGGGATCGTGGCGAACCAACCTCGGGTTGATAGGCTTCGTCATCGATAAACGCCGGAGGTCGTTTTCACCGACTTCTAAGGCAAGACGGACGCTCACCACGGCAGGCGTTACCCGCGAAAGCATATCTGCATAGCTAACCCCAGGTTGATTACGATCAATCGGTCGAATATCGACGGGGAGCTCGACTTTTTCTGCTGCGGAGACGGTCGCAACGAGAAGTAAACAAGGGATGATGCCAAGGGATTTGCGCATGCCCTACCCTACGCCATGAGGTTTAAAATGGCAAGCGGGCTCAGCGACCCTGCGGCGTCGTCGCCTCGGCCTCGTTACGCTCTCGGTTGAAACGCATCGAGTAAACGCGGGTGACGCCCTTCTCTTGCATCGTCACACCAAAGATCGCATCGGCTGCAGCCACGGTGCCCTTCTTGTGGGTAATAACCAGGAATTGTGAGTGGCGCGTGAATTCACGAACAATGTCTGTGAATCGGCCAACATTGACGTCGTCCAAAGGCGCATCGAGCTCGTCGAGCACGCAGAAAGGCGAAGGCTTCACCATATAGATAGCAAAGAGCAACGCGACCGCCGTCATGGTGCGCTGGCCACCGGATAAAAGCGAAATACCCCTGAGCTTCGTGCCAGGAGGCTGGGCAATGATTTCGATACCACTGTCGAGCACGTCTTCGGCTTGAACCATGTGCAGGTCAGCTTTCCCGCCGTTAAACAGACGTTCAAAGGTGAATGCGAAATTCTTACGAACCTGTTCAAAGGTATCCGTAAACAACTTCAAGGAAGTCTCATTGATCTCATCAATCGCCTTGATGAGCTCTTCCTTAGACTTCCAGAGGTCGTCACTTTGGGTCTTCAAGAAATCGTGACGTTGACGGAGTGAGGCATACTCTTCGACAGCAACGAGATTAACTGCGCCCATGCCTGCTAAGCGCTCCCTGAGGGCAGCGATTTCGCGAACAAGGGGAGGCCAGTCGGTATTATCTAAAGCCACTAAATCTTTTTCAGATGGCTCGCCGCGAACAGCCCGGGGCAAGGCAGCTGCCTCTTCCTCGGATCCTTCTTCTTCATCTTCGAGTTCACCCAAGCCTGCCGAAGGTTCGAACGGCTCATCCGCCAACCAAAGCTGCTGACGCCAATCGACGGACGAAATGTCCAACTGGTGTTCAGCCATAACTTTTTCAGAAATAAATCCGCACTGCGAAGACTCTTCGGCGAGCGAAACCTCAAGAACTCTTAGACGGCTTTCGGCGTCGCGACGAGCGTCCCGACCAGAGGTGAGCTCGCGTTCATCTGTTTCCAACGAAGCTTCGCGGGTGGCTTGAGCGGCACGATCCGTTTCAAGAATTGCGGCAGCACCGTCGATCCGCGTTGTTAACTCAGCCGCACTCGCGCGAGAGACTTCAGCGGTTGCACGCAACGAAGCCACTTGGCCATCCGATTGCGCAGCTTCACGGAGACGGGCTTCACGGCGGAGGCGGGTTTCTTCGCGGCGTTGTTCAAGCTCGCTGACGGCACGACCAGCAAGTTCAAGGAGTTGGCGACGTTCCGCTAAACTTAATCGAACTTCGCCCAGAGATTGACGGAGGGCTTCTGCCGCTGCCCGTGCAGACTCCAAGGTACGGTCGCCTTCGGCAATGCGCGTTCGGAAACTTTCAATCTCCTGCTCCTTACCAGAAAGTGCACCCTTAGCGAAATCTAGGCGCTCAGACGCTTCAGACTGGGCCGCTTCGAGTTCGGTGAGTTGTTGTTGTTCGCGGGCAATACGTTCGTCAGCCGAAACAAGGGCAGCACGAGCAGCACGTTCATCTGCCTGAGCAACAGAGTGCTCTTGAGCTGCATTTTCAAAAGATTGGCGACGCGCGGCGCGCTCAGCCTCATTGCCTTCCAGTGAGGTCTGTAAAGCCATCGCACGTTCATTAAGAACGGTCAGGTGATCATTCTCCTCGGTCAAGCGCACGCGGGTTTCGCGACTTTCTGCATCGCGGGAGAAAACACCCCGGCCGGTTTCTTCAGTCGAAGCCCGTGGTCCGGCAAAAACTAATCCCCGGCGATCGACCAAATCACCAGCATTGGTCGCGACGAGATAGAATTCGAATGATGGATTCTGACTCCACCATGTCAGAAACTCAGGAAGCGAAGGGCAAAGGTAGCACCCAGAGAAT
>CAJBPJ010000083.1 GCA_903957465.1 uncultured Opitutia bacterium | reverse complement strand
GGTTCGGGCTTCAATATGGAGAACAACGACCCTGCGTATTTGGAGAAATGGCGGAAGGTGAACGCCTATGCGCAGTCCAAAGGCATCGAGCTCGGCTCCTATTCTTTATTAAGTAGTCGGAAAGTCGGCGGCGGTAACGATGTGGTGCCTGCGCCCGGTGAGCGCGTCACCTTTGGTAATGCACCTGCGCTGACGAGCCCCTGGGGCCTTGAATACTTTAAGAAGCTTTACGCGTTTTTCAAAACCACCGGCTTCACGGTTTTAGAACACGATGGCTCTTACCCAGGCGACTGGGATGTGACAGCGCGCCCGCCGCTGCAAAAAGGCCTCGCTGATTCACAGTGGGCGCAGTGGAAAATTATTAATGAGTATTACCGCTGGTGTCGCGGACAGGGCATCTTCCTCAATGTACCCGATTACTATTTCCTAGCGGGCTCGAATAAGTGCGGCATGGGTTATCGCGAAGTGAACTGGTCGCTACCGCGCGCTGAGCAAGTCATCCATACGCGCCAGAATATTTACGATGGCACTTGGGATCGTACACCTTCGATGGGCTGGATGTTTGTGCCGCTCAGTGAATACCAAGGCGGAGGTAAAGCTGCGACCATCGAGCCACTGGATAGTCACTTGGAGCACTACAACCTGATGATGCTCTCCAACCTTTCGTATGGCGTCCAAGCCTGTTATCGCGGGCCGCGACTCTTCGACACGCCACGCGTGCGCGACCTGGTGAAGGCAAACGTCGACTGGTTTAAAGCACACCGTGCAATCCTTGAGAGCGATGTGATTCACGTGCGTCGTGCGGATGGTAAAGATTGGGACGGCCTCTTGCACGTAAACCCTCAGCTCAAAGAGCGGGCACTTCTGTCGGTCTTCAATCCATTGAATCAGTCGATAGAGCGCGAGATCCTCGTGCCGCTGTATTATGCAGGCTTAAAAGATTCGGCTACAGTTTCGATCAATGGCGCGGGCGATACGAACCGCGTGAAGCTTGATTCCACGGGTCGCGCGAAAGTTCGCCTGACTCTCCCGCCGAATAGCCACACCTGGATTGTCTTCCGCGAGTAAAGTCGACTCACTCGAAATATAAAGCCCCGGATAGTCGGGGCTTTTTTGTGCCCAAAATCTTAGGTAACCGTCACGCCGCCATCGACCACGAGGTTGTGACCGGTGATCCAGCGAGCGTCGGACGAAAGTAAGAATGCCACGGGGCCAGCAATGTCTTCGCCTTGGCCGAGTCCGAGCGGGTACGACTTAATGTAACTTGCGTACTCTGTCTCTGTCATCGTCGCGCGCACAGCGGTAAACATTCCGGCTTCGACGAGGCCCGGGGAGACGACGTTGACGCGAATTTTTTCTCCGGCGAGTTCGAGCGCCAGTGTATGCATCAAACCAAGTAGCGCTGCCTTGCTTGTGGTGTAGGCGGAATGTCCGATGGCTCCACGTATACCCGCAATCGAACCAATAAAGACAATCGAGGCGCCAGGTTTAATTTTTCCTGCGCGCAGTAAATGACGTAGCAACATTGCGGGTGCGTTGACGTTCACTTCAAGAGATTGAGCTAAAGTGCCCACAGGTGCCGCACGGAAGGGGAGGACATCGAGCACGCCGCTGCAAAGCACAAAGCCGTCGAGCGGCGGTAAGTCTTTCAGGTTAACTTCCCAGTCGGCGGGCTTGAGTAGATCAACAATACACTGGCCCGAGGAATGCGCCTTGAGGGCTTCCAGTTTTTGCGCCGAGCGTCCGATGGCGATAGCTTTGGCCCCTTGGCGGTGCAGGTGTTTTTGAATCGCACTGCCGATGCCGCCAGTGGCTCCGAGTGTGGCGATGACTTTATCCTTAAGCATGGTGTCTTTGTAGGGCAGGAAAGAAGCCGATGCCAGCGGGAAGCACGCGCATGCCCTCCTTTAGGCTTTAGCGTTTCACGGCTTTCGGCTTTAATGACGGTGCTATGCTTTCCTCTATCCCTCACCTGCGCCTCGCTGGCCTTGAGGTCGAATTTGGATCGGAGACGCGTAGCCTGCGCGATGAAGTTGCCCTTTATGGTGGCGATGCTGCCCAAGTTGACCGCATTGCGCGTTCGGTTGGCCTCGAGAAGCGCTCGATTGCCGCGCCAGGTGTGACTGCGCTCGATCTTTGCGAAAAGGCAGCGCGCCGATTGCTCACGAAGCTCGACGTCGATGCGTCATCAATCGATGCAGTTGTTTTTGTCACGCAAACGCCGGATCACTCGCAGCCAGCGAATGCCAATCTTTTGCATGGACGTCTAGGGATGTCGAAAGCTGCCATCGCCTTCGATCTCTCGCAAGGATGCTCCGGTTTTATTTACGGCCTGCATTATGCGGGTATACTCTGTGCACATGGTGGTGCGGCGCGGGTTTTGTTATGTTGTGGCGACACGCTCAGCCGTCTCGTCAATCCGCGCGATCGATCCGTTGCTCCGCTTTTCGGCGATGCAGGTTCGGCGGTATTGATTGAACGCACGGGCGAAAAGACCGTTTGGCATTTCGCTTTAGGATCAGATGGAACAGGCGCGCAGGCGATTTCCGTTCCTGCGGGCGGGGCACGTCAGCCGACGGTTGGTGGCGCCACCCTCGTTGATATTACCGACGAAGAGGGCAATGTCCGCAACGCGAGCAATCTGACGATGAACGGGCCAGAGGTTTTCAATTTCTCTCTTCGCGAACCCGCAGGCGCTGTGAGTCAGGTGATGGCAGCGGCGGGCTGGGATGTCGCCGCGTGCGACGCCCTTGTCTTACATCAAGCCAACCGGTTTATTGTCCAAACCATCGGCAAACGTTTAGGATTCCCGGACAGCAAAGTGCCGATTGCGAGTTTAGCTAAGCACGGAAATCTCAGCTCAGCATCGATTCCTGGAGCGATCGTCGACGAATTAGCGCAGCCATTGTCGCAACGAAAACTAAAACTCGTGCTCTGTGGATTCGGCGTGGGCTTATCGTGGGGCGCAGTGGCGATGGAAGTGGGTGACTGGGGGAAGAGAGACTAAGGCGACAAAGAGACTAAAGCTTAAGGACTAAGGACTAAAGGACTGCGAGGAGCCAAGAGAGACTAAAGACTAAGGACTAAGGACTAAAGGGGAGGCTAGGGCGGCAAAGAGACTAAAGCTTAAGGACTAAGGACTAAAGGACTGCGAGGAGCCAAGAGAGACTAAAGACTAAGGACTAAGGACTAAAGGGGAGGCTAGGGCGGCAAAGAGACTAAAGCTTAAGG
>CAJBPJ010000082.1 GCA_903957465.1 uncultured Opitutia bacterium | reverse complement strand
TACCCACAACATCGTTGGCAAATTGGTGCTCCGTGAAGACGGCTTCGGCCTGTTCGGGATGATCGACGACAATCCGAATGATGACCGAGTCGGTTGAATCCACCATACAGAGTGCCAAGATATGTACGTCGGCTTTTGCCAAAGACTCTACGAGCTCGCTCAGGCGTCCTACTTTGTTCTCCACAAAGACAGAGTATTGGCGAACGACCCCAAGGTCGGGTTGGCGCTGGGTCTGCGATGACATGACTTTTCTATGACAGGAAGTTCGCCCGGCCTCCAGCCCTTTTGCATTGCAGGCTCAAAGGCAACTAGGACATTGGTCATCGATGCGACTCTCCCTTGTCATGCTCACGGCTGCCGCTCAGGCATTGCCCAGCCTGCCTGAGACGGTTGTGGTTGAAACTCGGATAGTGGCGCCAGCGGGTACTTCCTCGCCCTCTGTCACGAAGATAGATGGTGAATGGCTTGCGGAGGCGGGGAGGGTAGATGTTGCCGGGGCGCTTGAAGGTGTCCCTGGACTGCTTGCTTTAACTCAAGCGGGCGAAGGCTCGCAGACGTCGGTATTCACGCGCGGTACGAATTCATCGCAGACCGAACTTTTACTCGATGGACGTCGATTGAGTCCCGGGTTCTCCGGTAGCTATGAACCTGGGCGCTATCAATTAAGCGGCATTGGGTCTCTTGAAATTTTACGTGGTGCCTCCTCTTCACTCTATGGCGCCAATGCGTTAGGTGGCGTGATCGATATCCGGTTGCGGGATCCTTTAAAAGATGACCGTTCAACTCAGGCAAAGGCAGAGGCGGGTTCGTATGGACGTATCAGTGCTGGCTTATCCTATCTCGACCGTAATGCAGGTCCTACATCGACGGCTGGGGTGGTCTTGGACTTAAGCACCCTGCGTGACGATGGTTGGCGCAATAATGCAGATCGAAACTCAGCGCATGCCTTAGGAAAGGCGGTGTGGGCACTGTCGAGTGAATGCCAAGCCAATGTCATTTTCTCGGCAGATCAAACGCATGCAGGCTTACCGGGTCAGCGTACGGCATCGGGTCTCGATGATCCCAATGATTGGCAAAAAGATACAGGGTGGTTGATTTCTCCGGGCATACAATGGAGTCGAAATGGTTTTCGAGGTGAGGTGTTTTGGTCGCACTCAGAATCAACGGTCACGAGCTTCGTCGACGGTACGTCATTTTACGGACCTTACCTTTATCACCAACGGTTCTTACTAAGCCGTGACGAATTAACCGTACTGGGTGAATCGGAGATCAATCGCCAACTTACCTTAGGTTATGGTTTAACCTATGAGACGACGACCTTCGATCAAAAGGCTCTCGATCCTTTTTCGCTCAACTGGCGTGATACCCAAGAAGGTTTCGGTGCATGGCTGCGTACGGATTGGAAAGTTACCGACGCAGATCGACTGCGCGTTGGTTTGCGCAAAGACAGCTTCACGGATTACAGCGGCAAGACATCCTATGAATTTTCGTGGCTTCGCGCCTTGCGGCCAGGGCTAACCTTGCAGGCCAAGGTCGCCACTGCCTTTCGCGCTCCCGCTGCCAACGATTTAGCCTATGGCACGTCGCAGAATAAACCCCTGCGGCCTGAATCAAATTTATCGACTGAAATTGGCGTACGGCATGTTGCCGAAGGACCTTTTGAACCCGCTTGGACCGCAGTTGTGTTCGAAAATAAGTTAAGTGACCTGATTGATTACGACCCTGCGGATAACTACCGTACTTTTAATATCGGCAAGGCGCGTACGCGTGGTCTGGAGCTTGGGGGTGAAGTGCGCCCAGCCATTGGTTGGCGACTGTTCGGGAGCGCAACCTGGCTCGAGGCTGAAGCACTCTCAGACTACCTAGGTGTCGTCGCTGCGGGCGAAAGGCTTCTGCGTCGACCTGATTTGGCATTAAGCGCCGGCGTGGAAGTCCGGCCTTCCAGTGCTTGGGTAGTCGGTGTCGCAGCTACGTGGCTTCACGGGCGGGAAGATTTTGATTTTAATACAGGGAGTCGCGTGGATTTGCCGAACTCACTGCAACTGCGTCTGTGGGTGCGCTATAGTTTGAGTAGCGCGACCGATCTTTCTTTACGGGTCGAGAATCTAACGAATGAAAGAGCGGAACTTACGAGTATTGGTTACCCGGCGGCACCGCGTTCGGTCTATCTTGGTTTCAGTCGAAAGTTCTAAGCTTTATTTCCGACGCTCGAGTTTATCTTTGGGTCCGAGGATTTTGCTTAAGCCTTCTCCATCCAACCAGCCCTTGGCATCTTTGTTGGCCTGTAAAGTTGCGTCTAGGAATCGAGTGGTCGCTTCCGCAAGAATGCTGTGCCAGTGAAGGTAATTCTTTCGGCGGGCTTTATCCATCAATGGTAAGCGCCCGGAAAATGTCATATGATCGGCTCCTTCCAGAACGACGAGGTAACTACTGGGTGTGTAGAGGATTCACGGAATGCACACATCCGCATGGCAGGGTCTTTACTCTCTTCCAACGGAGTCGTGTCGGCAGTTCCTGTCCAATGAAACTGCGGAATACCGATAAACGAGAATCGTTCTGCACCCGAGTAAGGTGGAGGCGAGAGCACAATAGCTGCACGAATACGCGGATCCGAAAAATCTACGCCAGGGGCCGCTGGGTAGCGCTCACCCGAAAGTGCCAAGGAGGTCCGTCCGCCGTAAGAATGTCCACAGATGGCAACTTCGCCCGCATCGTGATGTTCAGAAAGACCTGGAGTGGTGCGTAGTTTATC
>CAJBPJ010000081.1 GCA_903957465.1 uncultured Opitutia bacterium | reverse complement strand
CGTCGTGAAGAACGTTTAGGTCTCGGTGGCGACCCTCAGCGCGGTGAAGGTAAGCCTGCGGCAGATGGCCAACCTCGCCCACAGCGTCCACGTGGAGATAAACCTGCACCTGCGCCGAAGAGCGAGGATACTCCTGGAGCGTAAAGGCACTTAATACTTTAAAGAGCCCCCGTATTTCGGGGGTTCTTTTTTTACACAGACGCTTGCCGTGGTCAGATCGTATGCCACGATGCGCCCATATACCCCATCCTATGTCACCCCGACTTCGCGCTGGTTTAGTCATGTTCCTCAACTTCTTTGCCTGGGGGGTTTATTTAGTGCCCATGGGCAAATATTTATCGAAGGCATTCCCTGGCGATACAGCCGTTATCGGTCTCGCCTATGGGGTTGGTCCATTGGCAGCTATGATTTCGCCGTTGATTGCCGGTTGGATTGCCGACCGCGCTCTCGCACCTCGTAAATTACTCGCGCTCTTAAGTTTTGTGGCGGCATTACTCATCGCTTTGATTCCTTATGTGCAGTCAGCGGCACAGTTCCAAGCCCTCCTGCTGGCCCATTCCCTCTGCTTCTTTGCTGCACTTCCTATCCTTAATTCGGTTGTGATGGCATCGCTCGAAGATCCTGCGAAGTCCTTTGGTTCTATTCGTCTCTGGGGTACCATTGGTTGGATTGGTTCAGGTCTACTTATCGGTTCCGTGCTTTCGCGTTGGGATAGTGAGATTGCAACAGGTCCCTGGACGTTCCGTTTGGCTGGCCTAGCTTTGATTGGCGTCGCCTTACTTTCACCCGCTCTTGCGGATCCCCTTCCTAGTAAAGAGACGAAGTCTTCAGGTGGCATAAGTGGTTATGCTATTCTCGGGGATGTTAAGTTCCTTATATTCCTCGTGTGCTCATGTCTCTTCTGTATCCCCCTGGCACTTTATTACGCCTACGCTAATTTCTTCCTCTCAACCGCAGGCTTAGCAGATTCCGAATCTTGGATGACACTCGGACAAGTTTCTGAAGTAATTTTCTTGGCCCTACTGCCTGTCGTGCTGGTGCGTTTTAGTGCCAAGACAGTGTTGCTTGTCGGTATGGCATGCTGGGCACTTCGTTACGCTCTCTTTGGCTATGCCAATGGTGCGTCCGCAATGCTGCTCACGGGGGTTGCCCTCCACGGTCTCTGTTATGACTTCTTCTTTGTGACAGGTATGCTCTATGCCGATAAGCTAGCGCCCGCAGGTATGCGCAACACTGCGCAGGCCATTGTGTCATGGGCTACGCTTGGGCTCGGTATGTGGATTGGTAACATGATAGCCCCGTTGTTGCATGCACGGTACATTCACGAGGTCGACGGTAAGACAGTCTTTGATCCGATGTTCTGGCTCGTGCCAGCTGGGTTTGCCGCTGTGCTCCTTGTGCTTTTCGCGATTATCTTCCGTGATAATTCCCGCTTAACCACGGAGACTGCCTAAAATGTCTAAGCCAATTCGCGTTCTCTGTGTGGGTGCTGGTAATATGGGACGATCCCATGCCCTTGCGTACCATAAACTACCTGGCTTTGAAATTGTCGGCATCGTCACGCGCTCTGCAGATTCCCGCCGTAAACTGAATCAAGAGCTTGGTAGCGGTTATGCAGAGTTTGCTGATTACAAAGATGCCCTCAAGGCGACGAAGCCCGATGCCGTTTCAATTTCGAGTTACCCTGACACGCACGCTGCATACGCGATTGCGGCACTTGAAGCCGGTTGCCATGTGTTTGTCGAAAAACCACTCGCAGTAACCGTCGAAGAAGCTGAGCGCATCGTTGCGAAAGCTAAAGGCACTAAACTAAAAGTCGTTATCGGTTATATCCTTCGTCATCATCCCGCTTGGTCGCAGTTTATACGCGTCGCGCAGACATTGGGTAAGCCCTTGGTTATGCGTATGAATCTTAACCAGCAGAGTTCAGGCGAAAATTGGAAGACGCATAAAGCGCTCATGCAGACTTGTAGTCCAATTGTAGACTGCGGCGTGCATTACGTAGACATTATGTGCCTGATGACGGGTAGTCGACCTGTGCGCGTCTCCGGTATCGGCGCTCGGCTTTCGGACGAGTTGCCTGAAGGCATGGTGAACTATGGACAACTCCAAGTGACATTTGCAGACGGCTCAGTTGGCTGGTACGAAGCAGGGTGGGGCCCGATGATGTCCGAAGAAGCATTCTTTGTGAAAGACGTTGTCGGTCCGAAGGGTTCCGTGACCATCGTTGCGGGTAAAGGATCTGAAGCAGGTAACTCGGATAATGTCGACGATCACACCGGTGCCCAGGCACTCAAGGTGCACCACGCCGAGCTCGGTACCGATGGTAAGTTTAGTAAGAAGGATGAACTCGTGCCAACGGAGGCTGATCCAGGTCATGATGGTCTTTGCCAGCGCGAGCAGGCCTATTTTGAAAAAGCTATCCGTGAGAATATCGACCTGACTGCCCACATGGATGACGCCGTAAACTCGATGCGCATTGTGGCTGCGGCTGACCGTTCATTCCGCGAAGG
>CAJBPJ010000080.1 GCA_903957465.1 uncultured Opitutia bacterium | reverse complement strand
GACCACGATAAAGAAAAGCCTGCCGTCTGTCCTAGCTGCCCTAGCCCAGAAAAGAAATAATTCGCCAGCGAGCGAAAAAACCAAAGGCGACTCCGGTCGCCTTTTTTATTTTCAGTGTAACAAGGTATTGCGCACGAAACTTGGGAAATCTGTGTGAACGAGTATTCCGTTTTCTTGAGCATAGAGCTCGTCCCCTTCCTTAAACGGAGCGCCTGAACGAACCGCACAACTGCGAATGCCTGCGTTCAATCCGGCCTGCCAATCCGTACGACGATCCCCGATCATCCAACAGGCACGTGGGTCGAGTTGATAGCGCGCGATACATTCTAAGATAAATTTCGGGCTCGGCTTACGGTATACGGACGGCTGGTCTGGGTGTTCAGGGGCAACGCAGACATCGATAAAGCCAGGCTGGGGTAGCTCGAGAAGTTCAAGCATCCGGGCGTGGCAGGCTTTATACTGATCCCAGGTAAAAATACCCCGCCCAATACCGCTCTGATTCGTCACAATAAACAGGAGGTAATCAGCCTTCATACAGGCATAAAGTGCCTCCTTAACCCCTGTAATCAGGCTAATTTGGTCGGGCTCGCAGGTATGGTGGCCGTCGTGGACAAGGTTGCCGTCACGATCGAGAAAAAGGGCCTTCTTTGGAGTCATTATCTATCGGATAGCGGGGTGGTTAAGACAGCAAGCACGGGAAAGCGAACTTGACCGTGGGCGTGGCGGGGGTAGAACCGACCCTTAAACCGAGCGATACCATGGCCAATCCCAAACGTAAGCAATCCAAGCGCCGCAGCCGCCTTCGTCGCGGCCAGAACCAATTCTACGCCCCTAAGCTAGTCAAAGACGCCGAGTCAGGCGTACTGCGCCGTCCCCACCGCGTCGATCCTGTCACAGGTAAATACCGTGGCCGGCAAGTCTTGGACGCTGGTGCCTAATCTTTCGGGCTTCGTGCCCGCACCATGAGCGCGCCTAAGGCAGGACATCGTATCGCCCTCGACTGCATGGGAGGGGATATGGGTCCTTCTGAAGCGGTTGCGGGTGCCGCGCTTGCAATCAAAGAAGGCTTCATTGGTCCTGACGATAAAATCATTCTCGTTGGGAATGAAGATATTTTGCGCGTGCTCACGCGCGAGCATCGCATCAAAGCGAGTCCGCATATCGTCTATCGACACGCTGCAAGTATCATTCATTCCGACGACACGCCGATGGGCGCGTTGAAAACAAAAAAGGATGCCTCGATGCTGGTCGCCTTGGATATGCTCAAGGCCAATGAGTGCGATGTCGTCGTATCGACCGGCAACACCAAGGTTCTTGTCGGTGCAGGCACGATTAAAGTAAGGCCAATGGAAGGTGCTGAACGTCCCGCGCTGGCTGCCATCATGCCCCGTCGCGATGGGCATTTCGTTATGCTCGATGTCGGCGCAAACCCAGAAGCAAAACCCGAACACCTCGTACACAATGCGGTGCTCGGATCTATTTACGCACAATCAACCCTAGGAATTGAACGGCCACGCGTTGGCCTGCTGACCGTTGGTACGGAAGAAGGCAAAGGTGGCGACCGCATCAACCGGACTCACACCTTGCTCAAAGCGATGGGCGACCGGATTGCTTATGTTGGACCCGTGGAAGGATTTGATATTTTTGGAGATGTCTGCGACGTCGTCGTGACCGACGGATTTACCGGTAACATTATTATCAAGACCCTCGAGGGGATGTTTTATATGGTTCGCGACATGATGGGCCAAAAAGTGAAACGTAACCCTGTCTATCTAGCAGGTGGTATCGCCATGTTCCCCTTACTCCGCGAACTCAAGGGTCACCTGAAACCAGAACGTTACGGCGGCGCACCTTTACTTGGTCTCGGCGGCCTGGTCATGAAGGCTCATGGATCAAGCAACAGCCAAGGCATTGCGAGCGCGATTCGACTTGGCCATGAAGCCCTCGGCCATGGTGCGAATGAACGCATGTTGACAGCACTTGCCGAAGCAAACGCCGTTATCGCCTCTACCCCACAAGCCTAAAAGGGTTTTTTGTTCCCTTTAGGAGGCAAAGAGACTTGTCTCTAAAGCGTCGATGAGCGCTTTACCGTCCGTCCTTATTCGGAGCCTCGGCGTGCATACGCCAGCTCGCAGGGTAACCAATGAGGAGCTTTCCTTGACGGTGGAGACTTCTGACGAGTGGATTCGT
>CAJBPJ010000079.1 GCA_903957465.1 uncultured Opitutia bacterium | reverse complement strand
GTGTGCTTGCCGTCGCGACGGTCTACGGCGAGCCCGGATTGACGAAGGAGCGAAAGGTGGGTGGAAATTCGGGCCTGTTTCATCCCGAGTATTTCTTGCAGCTCGCCGACGGTAACCTCGCCTTTATCCAACAACAAAAGAATGCGGGCGCGGGTTGGGTCCGAGAGTAGTCTTAAGAGATCCCAAGGGTCAGGCATGTCTTTAACTTGGTCCCTGAAGGCGTCGGTGTCAAAAGAGGAAGCCCCGCAGTGCGGGGCTTCCAGTGGCGAGGTAATCCTGCGATTACCGCTTAAGGTCTACCCAGCGGGTAATCTTACCGATGGTCCAAAACTCAACGCTTTGGCGCACGGTGATCTTAATCTTGTCGCCGGACTTGTGGCCCATCAGGCCTTTAGCCAGCGCCGAGAGGTAGGGCATGATAATCATCTCACCTTCGGTGTCGGAGTCCCAAGCACCTAGGATGGCGCGAACCGACTTTTCGCCGGTGGATTCGCGGGTAAGTTCGAAGACAGAGCCGATGCTGATGGAGTCGGTGGTGGCTTTCGAGAAGTCGGTCAATTGGGAGCGGGTAAGGCCACGCTCGAGCTCGGTCGCACGTGACTGTAAGCGGTCCTTTTCTTGACGCGCCATTTTGTACTCAGAATTTTCCCGCAAGTCGCCGTGTTCTTTAGCCACCTGGATGGCTTCATTAATTTCCGGTAACTTCTGTTTGACGATTTCTTGAAGTTCTTTGCGACGTGCTTCCAGGGACCATTCGGAGACGAAGAGAACTTTTTCGCGCTCTCCTTCGGCTTCGCCTTCTTTTTCGTACTCAGATTTTTCGCTGAGGGTGGCCGCAACTGATTTAATAGCGGGTTCGATTTGAATGAGGCGTGCGAGTAGCGACTTCTTTGTCATCGGGTCTAAGCCCATCGTGCGTAAAAGCGTGCGGGCGAGGTCGAAGACGGTTTCGGTATCGGCGGCTTCGCCGACATCTGGGCGGAGAAGGTCGGAAAGCAGGGTGCGATCTTTTTGCAGTTCGTTGGCGAGCGGGTTGCGCGCAGTCGAGTTCGATGCCAGGGCATCATCACCGATAGCTGCGAGAATAGCACGAAGCAGGCTCGATCCTGAAAGGCGCGAAAGCACTTCTGCGTGACGCTTTGAGCTACGGTTTTTAACGACCCAGATGAGAACGGGTCCGGCTGCTTGGCGACGGTCAACCCAGTCGGCCAGCTTGCTTGCAAGGTCCTTCTCGAGCCCAGCTTCAACGAGGTAACTGATTGATTCTGAGACGAGCTTAGCGGAACCGCCTTTGGTTTGGCCTAAGCCTTTATGGGAGAGTAAGCCGAAGACTTTTTCCTGCCAGCTGGCGCCATGGTGCGCACGAACGAGGTCGAGGAGATTGCGGATGTTTTCTGAAGAGTGTGGGATGTTGAGTGCAAGGTGAAGAAGCTCAGCTTCGTCGTTCACCATGGCCACAATGTCGGAAGCCGTTGGGCTAACCATCGCCACATTTTCGGAAGCTTGGGCGAAGAGGGTGTTGCGGTTCCAGATACCAACAAGCAATTCAGCTAAGCGTTCGCTGCGACGCACTGGCTTGCCTGAAGGGGCTACTGTGGCGAGTGCTTCGGTTAAGTGTTGCGAAACAATCGCGAGATTTTCTGGCGTCGTCGCATTGCGTGAGTCGGATGCTGGCAGTGAAACGAGTTCAGCTAAAATTGTCAGGCGACGTTCGATGTCTTTCGCGGCGCCGTATTGGGCAACCAAGTCTTGTCCGGGATCGGACGGAGCTTCGAGAAGGGTGTAAGTCCCGCCTTTGCGCTCTGGCATAAGGATTGCGCGGTCCTTGCGAAGGGCTGCACGTGTGCGGGTCCACCAAGCCTTAAAGACAGCTGCACGATTTTTTCCTGCACCAACTGAAGCACCCACAATGCGTTCCAGTGTCGTCTCGAGACGAACCGCGGACATTTCGCCCTCGGGTGTTTCGATGAGAAGATTCTTAACAATGGCGACGGGATCGTCGGCGACCATTGCGGCCACTTTGTCTTTTGCAGACTCAGAGTATGCGGATGCCAAGACGCCTTCGGGGTCTAGCATTTCGAGCCTGCCGCGACAGAAGGCTAGCTCCATAGGGTGCGCCTTTTTATTCTGTTCAGGGAAATCAATCATCAGACGGCTATTCGCTGCGTCGTAGGAACGAATGATACCCAAGCCCCAATTTTGGTGGAGGCAGTAGGCGGGTTTGCCTCCGACCAACCCCTCCAGGGCTTGGTCTAGGGAGGTACCCTTGGTGTGCTGCTGGGAGGTCGCCTTGTTGCTCATTGCAAAGGATGTGTTTGGAAGCAAAGGATACCCCTTGCAAGTAAGAAGGCGGAGCATACCCGCCCACCCCCATAAACTATGGCTTTTGTCCCAGAAAAACCCCCCATCCACGGAGAGACCCCCGAGACCCTAGGCCAGCGCCTATCGGCCCAGGGCTACCCCGGCTATCGGGCTGCGCAAATCTTCGAATGGGTCTTTAAGCGTCGAGCAGAGTCCCCTGAAGTGATGACGAATTTGCCCGCACCCTTGCGAGTGTGGCTGGCGGATACCTTTGATTTTAGCCCGACGACGGTTCTTGGGAAGAAGACAGCCAGCGATGTAACGCAAAAACTTTTACAACGACTACGTGATGGTTCGTTGATTGAAACGGTGATCATTCGCGCGCCCATGGAAGGGGTGGGGCAAGAACAGTCGCGTCGGACGATTTGTATTTCGACGCAAGTTGGCTGTGCTTTCGGCTGTAAATTCTGTGCCTCTGGACTGGATGGATTGAAGCGCAATTTGTCGGTTGGTGAAATTGTATGTCAACTCATCCAAGTTTGCCGAATCGAAGACGCTGTTTCCCCAGAGCG
>CAJBPJ010000078.1 GCA_903957465.1 uncultured Opitutia bacterium | reverse complement strand
GTCTTACGCTGCCACCATGCCAGAGTCTGCCCGGTCAGTCTTAATGGGTGGAAAATGGGATTCTGTCGCCGAGCTCTTAGAGGGTGCTAGTGCAGTTGATGCACTGGCCAAGACGATTCAGTATATTCGCTAAGCACTTCACCATCCCCCGAGGGATGTGAGTAAGGGGTACAGTTTTCTGAGTTTAGCGAACGACGCATGAACCTGTGGGTTCCGACTTTACTTGGCGTCGGGAACTTCCGGGGGTGCTTCTGGCACCTCAGGGGTACCAACGGTTGCCGTCGATGTGCCTGCACCCGCAACTTTACCTGCGAGGCGCTTTACAGCTGTTCCGCAGGTTTCGGAGATAGGATTAAGTTCTTGTGCGGCCATCCAAGCGGTTAGGGCGGCGGCATTGTGTCCGTCGCGCTCCAAGCGCTCAGCTTGTCCGAGGAGTCTTGCATAATCCGCAACCAGTGGAGCGATGTCCGAGCGCGTCCGAGCCAGCATGAGGTCATTCGGATCGATCGCGCTGGCGCGTTGTAGAAGGTCCCAAGCTAAATAGGGATTACCTTGTGCGGCCAATGAAGATGATTGGAGGAGGATGGCTTCGATTTCTCCCACCCGAACCACAACTGCCTTTAACTTAGCCAGACGCTCTTTATCCTGGATGAGTGCCACGGCGAATTCATCACGTTTCGCAAAAATATCGCGCCATTTTCCGTCCGTATGCAACCGATCGAATTCGGGAACTTTTTGGGCAAGGACGTCTTGTCGAGCGATAGCTTTGGTCGCAAAATCACGTATTGCTGGATTGAGTGGCCAGAACTTGGCGGCTCGTTCGAGCGAAGCTTCAGCTTTGGGGACATCACCCGAGACAGCGGCTTGTTGTGCTGCTAGGATTTGCATGTTCGAGGCTGCTTTAGCGGATTCAACTTTCGAGCGAACCGCTGCAGCCGGGAAGTCTTTCGCTTTAGCGGAGACTTGGTTTAGGTACTGATCGACATTAGCCAAATCACGCTCATCTCCGACGCGTTGGAGTTCACGAAGGTCGCGCCATAGCTCAAGAAGCTCGCGTTTGCGTGCAGGATTAAAGGCTTGGATGGCGGGTTCATATTCCCCGAGGAAGTAAGTTTCTTGAAGGCGCTCGAAGGCACCAAACGTTTCACCTTGTTTGAGCAGGTCTTCGGTGGTGCGTACGCCCACGGCTACGTCATTGATCGCTTCACGGCACAGGCCATCGAGCGATTCCAGGGTTGGGACATAATCTGAAATCGGGAAAAACTCTTTAACTTCCTTGGCACCGACGCGCACATTCTGACTCGAGCTCCTAAACATCACGCGATAAAAGGCACAGGCGACGATACAGTGGCGGTAGCGTCGAGCCAAGAGGTACTGGACAATCTGCGACTGGAATTCGACCTGAGCTTGTAAGGCCAAGACAGTCATTTTGGTCTGGTTAGCTACAATCTCCGCTTGGGTCTTTTGTTCATCTTTGGCTTTATAGCCAAGTTCGGTGGTACCCGTGGAGGATTTGACGAGGGCGCCGCCCTTGCCCTTCTTGGCGCTTTGTTCAGCGCGTTGGTCGTTGGCGAGTTCGAGTTGTTCGCCGCGATTGATCACGATGCCTTCTTGTTTCTTTCGCAATACTTCCAATTGGTTTTGATTCACGCCGAGGTCGCGAAACTCGCGACGCATTTCCCAGACTTTGCGGATTTGCGATGCCAGCGTCAGCGAGCTTTCGCCATCAAGTTCGTAACGGGCTGCTTCAAAGAGGAGGTCGAAAGCAGCTTGTTGATTCGCTGCCCAAGTTTTTTCGTTAATAACATTGGGAGCAAGGAGGCTCTCAATTTGGCTGAAAATTTCTAGGTAGCGTTTGGTGTCGCCAGTAGGGGCGGGTGCGGCGAGGTAACGTTCAAAGCGAGCCCGCATCATGCGTGAATTGCCTAGGAAGAACGTCTTACCCTTCCATTGCAGTGAACCATTCTCCATGTCCACGGAGTCGCTATTCACG
>CAJBPJ010000077.1 GCA_903957465.1 uncultured Opitutia bacterium | reverse complement strand
CCTTAAAGGGCGTGTTATTCGGCGGCGTGATACGATAAATCCGGCCGTAGTGGTTTTCGCGGTCAGGACGAACAGCTGCATTCGAGCGACTGTGTAGTGGACCGCGGGTGTCATTGTGCAACACCACGGGAGAGTAGAAATCGAGCACTACCATGGAGCCATCGGGAGCAAAGGCTAAGGTAATGGGCATAAACCATTCGTCTTCCGAGCGCAGCCAAGCGCCAGCATGAGGACCTGGATTTCCGCGGTAGGTTGGGCCTTCTGGTACTAATAATTCACGCTGAATAACGTCCAAGATTGGCTCCGTGAGAAATACATTCCGCTGGTACTCGGCTGGCCAGTTAGGCTCTTCGCAGACCAGGGTTGAGCAAGCTGCGGTGAAAAGTCCCACAAGATCGACTTGCACAAAAGGCGCGCGCGTCGGCCGGTCGGCACGCACAACCTTTCGACCCGGATTAACGGCGTGAAAAGCTTGTGTCGAGTTACCCGCGCTCCGTGCCAGGGTTGCTTCAGGAACAACTGCATGTTGCACAGGATTTCCAGTCGTGGCCTTGCTATGGAAGACTTCCATGTCGGTCGTTATTTCGGCGCCAAACGAGTTACCTCCTTGTGATGCGATTTGCTCAATGGCTGAGCCATCTGCGCGGAAACGAAAGATTCCCGGCGAAATGCGCCCGATTTCTTTACGTGTCTTCGGCTGACGCGCAACGGTACCGCTGCCGGTGCTTGCGTAAATCCAACCATCGGGGGCTTGAATAAGATGGTTGGTGACAAAGTGCGTGTCTGTAGGCGTGAAGCCTTCAAAAATTTCTTCACGAACGTCGGCCTTGCCGTCACCATTCGTATCACGAAGCCAACTGATGCCGCCCTGGGAGACGACAATCGCGCCATCGCGGTAGAGACAAAATCCTGTAACAAGTTCTAGCCCATCGAAGAAGACCTCGCGGCGGTCCATCACGCCGTCACCATTATCATCATAGAGAATCGATAAGGTGTCTTGGGCAGGCCGATCATAAACACCCGGTACAAGCACTCCGCCTTCCTTCCACGATTCAGCGACGAGGGGGCGGCGTCCATTGGGGTACTCTGGTGTTTCCGCGACCCATATTCGTCCAGCCGCATCCCACTGAATCGCAATCGGCTTGTGCACGAGCGGCTCCGTTGCCACCACCGCGGTTTTGAAACCTGGCGGAAGTTTAATAGCTGCAACCGTCTGTTCTGCACGACGCGGTCCGCCCGCGGGATAACGTAAATCCGCAAGCTCGGGCTTGAGGCAAAGGCTGTCGACGACTTCTTGGTGAGCGGCCCATGCCACCGCACGCTTGAGTAGGGCGCGGTAGCTTAAGTGGTTGAGTGCGTTCGCACTGCTTTGTGCAAAGACAACGGAGCGCTGCTTGCCGGATTCGCGCAGCCAAAGCTGTGGTTGAATATCATAAATGCTGACTGCCTCCGCGGCTGCTTTGCTATTTTTTCCTAACTTCGGGGTAAACGCAGAGCTGAGCACGTCGACGTTTTCTGTAAACTCCAAGTCATAGAAGATCGCATCTTTTAAATTAAAGTCGGCTACGTCCTTGGTTAGCGGATGGGCGTCTGTGCGAAAACATAATATGTGTAAACCTTCCAGCGAACGGCTTTCAGCGCCCCACCCTGCTCCCGCAATCGTTTTCCCCCAGGCGCTATCTCCGCACGCAATTGCATGGCCAAGCACGACGATACCTCCGCCACGCTTTACAAATTCCAGGACGGCTTGCTGTGCGGGCGCTGTCAGCTGAGCCGGCTTGGCGCGGTGTAAAATAAGTACATCTGCCTTGGCTAAGTCTTGGGCTGTCGGCTGGATGGACCACGAAACAACGGCCGGAGAACCTGTCCATGCAGTACGGACAACCTCAGGTAAATCCGAAGATATGAGAACATTGACAGGTGCACCTTGTGCAATGCCAACACACAGCAGCACGAGAATTATCTGAATGTAATGTTTCACTTAATTTTGACAGTCTTTCTTAACGGGAAGTTCCTTTTAAAAACTATCCCTGTTTATCCAAAGCAGCTTTAAGTGCGGCGATGATGACTTCGGGCGGTTCCGTGCCAACAGAGAGCCGGATAAGGTCTGGATCTAAGTTCGCTTTACGAATCCGCTCCCGGCCTTCTTCGGTAGTGACAAGGTCGTAGTGAGCCAACCAAAGGAACGGGCAGAGCAACGTGAACTTAAGTCCAAAACTCGGGCCCTTCGGCAAAAGCACCGCATCGTAAAAAGTACCCAAGTCGCCTTTTAAATCGAAAGTGATGAGTGCGCCAGGACGGTGCGGCCCGCGCGCCACTTTTGCATAGGCGCCGGCAGTCGCTCCACGCTCTGCGGTAAGCACGCGTTTCACGGCTGGATGTTTTTCTAAAAATTCTGCAATCATGGCCGCGTTTTGATTTTGCGCCGTGGCGACTTCGACCATTTCGGGTAATTGCTCGGCTAAAACTTGTGCATCGCCGGCAGCAACTGGCCCAACCCACGAAAAAACGGCTTCGCGCAACTCTTGGCACGCAGGGGTGCGCGGGTGCACAACCACCAGGCCAGCCATAACATCACCTCGCGCACCTGAATACTTCGTCAGGCTTGTAACCAGCAAGTCAGCATGCGGCATGAGATCTACATTAACCAACCCGCTTGATGACGGATCTAAAATGCGCAAGGCGCCCTCTTTAACCGCAAGCGCCGAAAGGTGATCTAAGTTGGGTGATGCTAACTGTGGGTTATTCGGAAGCTCTGTGAGGACAGCCGCGACTTTACCCCGGTGGGCCGCGAAGAATCGCTCGATGGCAGCCGTGTCCGTAACGTCTTCAATCACTGTTAACGTTTCGTCGACCGCGAGTGTTTTGCGCAAGAGCTCGGAAGAGTCGACGTACAGCCAGCCAAGTTGCAGCCACGCGGTGCGTCCGCGGATGCGTTGGACAGAGCGTGCCGCATCCATGGCCGCGGCGACCGCATTCATACCTGAAGGTGTAATCCGAAAATCAGCAACCGTCGCTGGCTTAATCCACGGTAATAAAAATGTGGAGATTGCTGTAAGCGCATCGGCAGCATTTTCCTGGCGATTAGCGAGCCACGCTTCGGCAGCACGCGAGGCGAGACGCAGGCCAGCGTGTTGGACTATTTTGTTAACGCGCTCCAAAGAGGGTGCGTCGACTTCAAGTAAGGCCCAACTTTTAAAGTTATGTAGCCGATGGGTCGTGGGGAACCCAAGCGCAACGGCTTGATGTGCTGCGCGCACTGAGTGCAAGGCGACTGAACGGGTTCGATCAAATCCTACCTGGCTAGCTGCCTGATCACAAACTTCAGCGACAAGTGTATTTAGGACAAATCGAGGGTAGCCGGCTTTTATTTTTTCGCGCACGGCTGGCAAGTGACGCTCATAGCCGTCGACGTCGCTCATTGTTGGAAGCGACACGACTGTACCATGGGGCTCAGAAGGCAAAACGGTGCCGAGGGGTAACTGACGCTCTTGGGTCATCGCTTAGAGGCCCTCCGGAACAACTTCGTTGGCCAGCATTTGGTCAAGCGTCTGACGTCGACGTATCAAATGAACGGCTTGGTCGCGCCCAACTAAAACTTCAGGCGCCTCGGGGAATGAATTGTAATTCTTCGCGCTCATGGAAGCGCAGTACGCCCCCGTGCCACCGATGAGAGCGAGGTCGCCGCTGACGACCTTGGGCAAGCGACGCGGGGCAATGGTTTCGGCATCTCCGGGCGCGCATGTAATGAGGTCGCCTGACTCGCAACAGTGACCAACCACAACCGTGTCGACCATCGATGCGGATTCTTTGACAGGGTAAAATGTGATGGGGTGCTGTGCGCCGTAGAGTGATGGGCGCAAAATCTCTGTCATACCTGAATCTAACTTCACAAACGTACGTTGATCAGTGCGCACGACATCGGTCACAGAAGCCAGCACGCCGCCGGCGTTCGCTACCAAGAATGTGCCTGGCTCAATCTCGAGATGGAGTTTCCGGCCATGCTCTGCGGCAAATTTCTCAAACGCTGCGCGAACAGGCGCCCCCACAATCACGGGACTCGTTTCCTTCTCTGTCGATACACGCGCAACTTTATAGCCTCCTCCTAAATTTAATACCGTGGCGGAAGGGAATCGACCAACCAGCGCAAGGCTT
>CAJBPJ010000076.1 GCA_903957465.1 uncultured Opitutia bacterium | reverse complement strand
TCTCATTGTCGCGGCTCTCAGTTTTGCCCAACTCGCATCATTGCTGATTCCTCTTCCAATCCAAACCGGTCGAGGAGAGCCGGTTTCAATCTTGAGCCGTGCCTTGCTCGGCGGATTTTTAGTCACAGCGGCCATCTTTATTCCACTCGCGGCACTTCTTGATATCCCAAGTTACTTTTCAACTGCGGAAAGCCCACCTACCTTGGGCATTAGTCTAGTTCGTGGCGTCATTACCGCATGGGCACTTTCTTGGATCTTCTTCACGGGCTTACTCACTTATCGGAGCCAGACTCCTGACTCCAATACGATTGAGCGCGCCGTCAAAAATGCAACTATCGGTACAGCCGTTGGACTCGCGCTCGCGACGCCTTGGTACCTGGTGCTCCGCCGTAAACAGGCATGTGTATGTGCGCTCGGAACCTTTTACTCACTCCTTCTAGGTATTTGGTCGCTCATCGTCATTGGTGGACCGCTTTTATTCATACTGCGCCGCGATCGCAAACGAGGCATCGCCAGCCAAGGTTCTCCTTCGGTTTAAAACTTCGCCAAGACATGCGCACCCTCTGTCTAGTTACCGCAGCCTCCATACTGCTCGCAGCCTGCGCACCCCAAACTTCACCAGCCACTTCCTCACCCGTGCCCAACGCCTCAGCCACCACCGTTTCCATACGCCTGCTCGATGACAAAGGAAACTTAACCGAATTAAAGACCGTCAATCGTATTCAAAAAAGCGACGCGGAATGGAAAGCTCAACTCACACCTGAACAGTACCAAATTGCACGGGCCAAGGGCACGGAACGTCCATTCTGCGGAACGCTCCTCGATAACCATCTCAAAGGCACTTACGTCTGCATTTGCTGCGAGCTACCCCTCTTCTCTTCAGAGAGTAAGTTCAACTCAGGGACTGGCTGGCCGAGTTTCTTTAAGCCAGTGTGCGCCGAAAACGTCGTGACACACGAAGACCGGAGCCACGGTATGATTCGCATGGAAATCCTCTGTGCACTTTGCGATGGACATCTCGGCCACGTCTTCACGGATGGTCCTGCGCCGACGGGTCTACGCTTCTGCCTCAACTCTGAATCGCTGAAGTTCGTCGAAAAGAAATAAGCCTTAGCGGCTTTTCTTTTTTGCAGGCTTCTTCTTCGTCGCAGGCCTTGCCTTAGCTTTTGGCTTTGGGGCACTCTTAGCTTTCGCCTTCTTGACCTCAGGCTTCTTCATATAAGCCGTCTTCACGGGAGCCTCCTTGTTGGGATTAGCTAATTGTGAGGCAACCAAGGCCTTATTCTTATGAACAGCCTTCCAAAGGGTTTCACGAAGTTCAGGAAGCCCAAGACCTGTCATACAAGAGATTGGGGCAACGGGTACGGAATACTTTGCTTTGAATTGCTTGAGCAGTTCTGCGCTGGCCGGAAGGTCCATCTTATTGGCAACAACCAAACGAGGCTTACCAGCGAGTACCTTCGAGTACATCTTTAGTTCGCGATCAAGCACAGCATAGTCCGCCCATGGCTTACGGTTTTCTGAGCCAGCCATGTCCAATAGGAAGATCAGTAATGAACAGCGCTCGATGTGCTTGAGGAAGCGATGGCCGAGACCGCGGTTCTCATGCGCGCCTTCAATCAGTCCAGGAATGTCGGCAAGGAAGATACGTCCGTGGCGATCAGGGTAATCAATCACGCCGACGTTTACGTGCAGCGTCGTGAATGGATACGGCGCAGTCTTGGGGCGAGCGGAAGTCACAGACCGAGTGAGTGAAGATTTTCCGGCATTGGGGAAGCCCACTAAACCGAGATCAGCAATCGTCTTCAGACTTAAGCGGAAAGTTCCGGTTTCTCCAACTTTGCCCGGAGTCGTCATGCGCGGCGCCTGATTGATGGAATTCTTAAAAGCAGAATTACCAATGCCGCCGCGTCCACCTTGTAAAAGTAACACCTGTTCGCCGGGTTCGGTAACTTCTGCCACCAGACGTCCCGTTTCAGCGTCTTGAACTTGGGTGCCTGGAGGCACACGCATGATTAAAGGATCTCCATCGAAACCCGCGCGGAGACGACCCATTCCAGGTTGTCCGTTTTCGGCACTGCGGTGTGGCTGCCAGCGATAAGCCTCGAGATCACCAACATTGTTATCGCAGAGAATGACGACGTCGCCGCCCTTACCGCCGTTACCACCATCTGGTCCACCCTTCGGGATAAATTTCTCACGACGGAACGAAAGGCAGCCTGAGCCGCCTTCGCCTGCCTTGAGATAGACTTTAACCTCGTCGATAAACATGGGTCTGAGGCAATCGAGGGAAGGCAGGAAGGGAAAGGATTAAAGAG
>CAJBPJ010000075.1 GCA_903957465.1 uncultured Opitutia bacterium | reverse complement strand
TTTCTCTTAATGGAGAAGCAGCACAACCGTGGCCAAGATGGCGCGGGCATTGGTGGCGTCAAAGTTGGCGCTGAAAACGGCGAGGCCTTTCTGTTCCGCGACCGCGAAATCGGCGCACAAGGCTTAACCCAAATTTATGCGCGTCAGCTTCGTGAGTATAACGCCAAGGTGCGTGATGGCGTTATTGTACCTGAGCTAGGCGACACGGTTAAACGGCATTTTGATTTCGGCGGAGAAGTTCTTTTGGGCCACCTGCGTTACGGTACTTCGGGGAACTTCGATGCGGCTTCGTGTCACCCTTATGCACGCAAATCGATTTGGCCGACACGCAACCTTCTCCTTGCAGGTAACTTTAACTTAACAAATACCGAGGCCCTCAATCGTTCACTTTCCGAGCGCGGTGCTCACGTCATTTATTCGACCGACACTCAGTCCATTTTAGAAGAAATCGGTTTCTGGCTAGACGAAGAACATGATCGGCTCTTCCGCTACCACCGCACACAGGGGCTAGAAGGCCCTGCCCTCCAAGCGGCCATTTCGCACGACTTTGATGTCGGTCGCGTCCTTCGCCAATCATCCAAAGCATGGGACGGTGGTTATGCCATCGCCGGAACGATTGGGAACGGAGATACATTTGTTCTACGCGATCCCAATGGTATCCGGCCTTGCTGGTGGGTGCGCACCGATGACTCTGTAGCAGTGGCTTCCGAGCGTGCTGCGCTCATGACAATTATCGGCGCCTCGCAAGCTGAGGTAAAAGAAATCGAGCCAGGCACAGCGCTTATTATTAAAGCCGACGGCCGGGTGAGTACGGAAACTATTCTACCGGCAGGTCCTAAAACTCACTGCTCCTTTGAGCGCATCTATTTCTCGCGCGGCAATGACCCTGGTATTTATGCCGAGCGCAAGGCTCTCGGTGCTGCTCTTGCGGATCGAATTGTCGAAGAAATCAGCGGTGACTTCGAGCGCTCTATTTTCTCCTACATCCCCAACACCGCTGAAATCGCTTGGTATGGTTTAATGGAGGAGTTGCGGGTACGTCGGCGCGGCGCAGTTAAGAAATCCATTCTGGAGGCACAAAAAGCCGGGAAACTCGACGAGGCGCTTCTCGATAAACTTATTTTAGGAAACTGGCCACGTGGCGAGAAGGTCGCTCATAAAGACGTTAAGCTACGCACCTTTATCTCTCAGGAGAAAAGCCGCGTACAAATGGCGTCGCACGTTTACGACATTTCCTACGGAACAGTCGCCGAGGGGGACACGCTCGTCTGCGTCGACGACTCTATTGTGCGCGGCACAACGCTACGTCAGTCAATTTTACGCATCTTAGCTCGGCCTAATCCCCGGAAGATTGTCATCGCTTCGACGGCCCCGCAGATTCGCTATCCGGATTGCTACGGCATCGATATGTCGGAGATGGGTAAGTTCTTAGCCTTCCAAGCGGCGGTCGCTCTTTGCCAAGAAACTGGGAAAGAGTCTTTGTTGCGGGAAGTTTACGAAGACTGCGTGGCGCAAGCGAAGAAGCCGACCGAGCAGATGAAAAACCATGTTCGCCGTATTTATGACGCCTTCAGCGAAAAAGAACTTTCACGGAAAGCGGCCGAGTTGGTCTACCCGACAAAGTCTGGCTGGAAAGGTGAGCTCGTCATTGTCTTCCAATCCATTGAGGCACTGCACACGGCCTGCCCAAGCAGCTTAGGGGATTGGTATTTCACTGGAAACTATCCCACTCCCGGAGGCCTCGGCGTACTGAACCGCGCCTTCATTAATTACTGGGAGAAGCGCGAAGGTCGTAGTTACTAAACCTGTTTACGTATAGATACGGGCGTAAGCGGTGCTATCGCGGAACTGTGCACACTCGGCAGTCCATCCGCGCACCATGGCGTCAACGTCTGTGCGCATCCCGTCGCGCTTAAAGGTTTCAAAGATACTTTCTCGGCCCCAGTGCTTGATAAAGAGATCGCGCTCGTTGCGTGTTGCTTGGGGGCACGGATTTCCACCCCACTCGCATGCTTGACGTAAAAGGTGAGGCGACACGCTGCAGGGCTTTAAAATACGCCAATCATTGATGGTTGTGTAAACGCCCTGGGTTCCGTCTGCCATCGTACGCGGGCTCAATGTTAAACCTGGGATGCGACTACCAAGGGCCTCAACAATGTCGGCGGATCGCTTTTTGCGATAAGACAGGAATCTGAATGGCATCTCTAATCCGTAACCGTGACGGAAGTCTCCAAGCTGACACCCAAGTCCGACCATCGCATAACCGAAGGCGGCAACGTGGGTAGGGATACGCGGTGACGTGGGAATCCAGTTTAACCCCGTGCGATCCCAAGTCATGTCGCGACGCCATCCTTGCATCGGAATGACTTGGAGGACGCCACGTTTGCGCGTCGCGTCATCGAGCTCGAGCACGCCTGGTGTCGACACTGCCCAGCGAGCAATTTCGCCAATGGTTAGTCCATGTACATAGGGCATCGGG
>CAJBPJ010000074.1 GCA_903957465.1 uncultured Opitutia bacterium | reverse complement strand
GTTCCAGTCGCCTACTTTGGTGAGTGCACGCCCTTGCTCTGTGAAAGCCTTTTCGCTGCCATCGAGAATACCTGGCACGAGCCAAGAACGACGGCCTTCTTCATATAACCCAGCCGTCCACATCCGGTTTTTCTTCGAATCAGTATCGATCTCGATTTGATAGCCATGGACGCGTCCTGCAGGGATTGTTTGGGTTTTGCCTTTCGCATCCACGAAGGTGGTGGGTTTGTCGAAGGCACGACTACGAATCTGCACACCCGAGTTTAGGCGTTCATCTACCTTAAATTCATACTCGAGTACAAAATCTCCATACTCCTTGTCGGTACACAGGAAGGTGTTCGGCGTGTTGGCAACGGCCGTACCAACAAGCTCACCATTTTCTATGCTATAGGTCGCTTTGCCGCCCTTAAGGTGACAGCCACGGAGAAAAGTCGTGGCATCTTCAGCAACCAGTGTGCTGGCCGCTAGAAGGAAGGGTAGGAGGGTGCGCATGAAATTAGGCGACGTATTTGCGAATGCGGAATGCGCCGCGACCTTCGCGTTTCGCAATCAGATCGCTGTTGGCTTTATTCGCAAGTGGCCCTGTGAAAAGTTGCGTAGTTGGGTCTAGTGTGAGCGCTCCTGTTCGGAGTTTAGCTTCACTAAAGCCACATTTCGCAAGGTGTTCTGTGGCGCGAGCGGTAGCCTCGGCTAAAGTCGAATTAGCCTTAATGATATCGGCAATCTCGCCCTGGCTGTGTTCGTTGCCGACACGGTAGGCGACATTGGAAGCGTGTACGAGTGAGGTCGAAAGGTCGCACTCTCGCACGGGTGCGTGAAGGTCATTCGACTTGGCGTTGCGGATAGCCTCTATCCAGTTGGCCAAATGGCCTTCTTCGCCACCTGCTACAGCGAGGTTCGTCGCCGTGCCGGTTGATTTTCCGTAACGCTGAATAACCTTACCGTCTTTATCGCGTATGGTAGCCGAGACATAGTCGGGAATGTGAATTGAGCCATTTTCACATTCGATAATGATACCGATGCCTAAGCCTTTATAGGTTTCCATGCCCCAAGGAATGCGACTTTCGGTCTTCGTAGTGCCATCCTTTTGCTTTACCTCAAAATTCTGAAGTTTCATTTCATTGGCATTCTTTGGCAGGCCACGGACTTCCATAATCAGCGGTGCGGCTGCATAAGCATGTACCGTAACGACGGTGTTGGGAGTTTCGCCGGCGTCTTCGAGGCCGATGCGTGCGCCCACCGTAGCAACGGCTGGAGCTAGTGAGTCTTCGCCAAGGAACCAGCGAGCGACATCGACTTCGTGGACGCCTTGATTGAGGACGTCGCCGCCACCGTAGTTCCAGAACCAATGCCAATCATAGTGTACGGGGCCGTAGGAACCGGTACGGACAGAATCAACGATATCGGATGGTCCACTCCAAAGATCGTAGTTAATATTTGAGGGTATCGCTTGTTTGATGGCTTTGCCGATAGATTGGCGTGGTTTGTAGCAGATACCGCGGGCGAGTTTGATTTTACCCAATTTACCCGAGCGAAGATAATCTAAGGCAGCTTTTAGTCCAGGGCCCGAACGGCTTTGGGTGCCCGCTTGGGCAATAAGTTTGGGGAAGTTCGCTGCTGCTGCGACGAGTTGCCGACCTTCCCACATATTGTGTGAGAGTGGTTTCTCGACGTAGAGATTTTTCCCAGCTTCGAGCGCCCACATGCCATAGACGACGTGGGTGTGATTGGGCGTGGCGACGATAATGGCATCGAGGTTTTTGTCTTCGAGCATGCGCCGACCATCTTCGTAACCTTTGGCGCCTTCATGCTTTTTAACACCAGCTGCAAGGACAGTGCTGTCGACGTCACAGAGCCCCGCGATTTCAACGCCTTTGATTCCTTTAGTTGCCGCAATGAGTTGAGCACCGCGACTGCGGAATCCAATAACGCCGATGCGCATGCGTTCATTCGCGCCAGCTACCTGACCGTAGGATCGTGCACTTAAGCCGACGTAAGCGGCACCAAGGGCAGTTGTTTTAAGGAAGTTACGGCGGTTTAAGGGGTGCGTGGCCATGTGCTTATTAACAGCGATTTAGGGGTTACGTTCCAAGTCCATCTTATCCACTTTAAGCACTTATTCTGCTCAATTTATCAGCACTCCTAACCCGACTACACCTTCTGAATGCTTCAATCTTGCCACAAAGGGGTAGGTAGTCAGTTTTGAACCCTGTCCTTTTGGACAACCACGGAGAGGTGGCTGAGTGGCTCAAAGCGCCCGTTTGCTAAATGGGTATACCCCAAAAGGGTATCGAGGGTTCGAATCCCTTCCTCTCCGCCACTTTTGAAAGAGACTAAAGACTAAGGCCTAACGACTAAAGTCTTCCATGTCAGGTTATCTGGCAGCGCTGCATTTGGGCTACTCTTTAGTCCTTAGTCATTCGCCTTTAGTCTTCCATAGTAGGCATCGGGCGAAGCCCGGAGCGCAGCGTAGCCAATCCCTTCCTCTCCGCCACTTTAAATCATAGCTGAAGAGCTGAACGGCTGAACGGAACCGATACAGTGGCCGAAGGGATGAGTTGGTCTGTAAGGCCAAATCGACCCTAAAGATATCGGATACGCGACATGGTGTTCGACTCCGCGGTCTGTGATTCTTAGTGGTTGTGTGTGGACCTTAATGCCGACCATTCAAAGCGCGTCGTGGTCGACGCTAGTACGACTTTGCAGGGGCAGGGTTCGGTGTCGCTGGAACGCCATGGGCTAAGTGACCATGCGCAGATTTCGGTGATGGTGCATCCGGCTGGTGAAGCTTGGTCGCACGTAGGCGAGCAGCTCTTGGAAATCCTCGTTGTCCAAGGAGTTCTTTTGATCGGCGAAGATTCCTTTGGGCCGCTCTCGTATGTTCGCCTCCTTCCCGGTCACGTCACAGAACTACGGACTCAGACTGGCTGTGTCCTTTACGAGAACCGTCGCGATTGGACCGAGACAGCAGACGACTCCTTCGCCCTTGCCGGAGATAAGTTGGACTGGCATCAGGGCATGGTGCCTGGGCTAAAGGTCACCTCGCTGCATCAAGGACTCACTAAACATACCGCCTTGGTCCGTTGGGCGCCCCATACCCGTTTCAATCCGCACACGCATGTCGGAGGGGAAGAGATTTTCGTGTTGGAAGGCGTCTTCTGCGATGAGCATGGCGCCTATCGTGCGGGTACCTGGATTCGTAGTCCGCACCTGAGTCACCACCGTCCCTTCACCGAATCCGAAGGCTCCACTATTCTTGTTAAAGTCGGGCATCTCCAAATACCTGCGTAGCAATTTTAGTCGTTAACTCTCCATCACTTTGATGGGCTACCGCGTAATAAAAGCACAGCCTTCGGCTTGGCACCAGAGCCGGTAAATGTTGATGACGTTTTTTCGGATGCCTTTGACGGGTATTTTAAGAAATCCCTGGCGCTTGGCGGCTTCGAAAAGAATACGCTCTTTTTGGGTAAGCCTGTGTCCGACTCCGCGATTGCCGATCTTACCACGTGTCGATTCTCCGCGACTGAGACGTTCGATATCGTTTTTATCGGGTTTGGGCATCGCGGGTAAAGTGGAGAGAAAATGCCAAAGTGCAAATTAGCCTAATACGCGGCCAGCCCTTGGTGAACTAAGTTTGGGGCAGAGTTTAAGCTGCGAAGGCTTGGCTGATAGCGGCTGCGAGCTTACGGCACTTTTCGCCAACCTTGCCCGTATCGTGTTCCACAATCGTTACAGTGACGGTTTGATAGGAGACCGTCATGTCAGGGTGATGGTTTTGCTGGTTAGCAATTTCCATAACCTGATTAGCGAACCGCCGTACGGCGTTGTAATCGCTGAAGCAAAATGTTTGCCGTAATTTACCGTCACTTTCTTGCCACGTGTTCATCGGGTATAAATTACCATAACTTCTGCTCCGTTACTTTATTTACCAGGGACTGCGGCAACTTCAGGAGCGAGGGTCACGGTGTTGCGTTCGAAATCGAGGGCCGTAGGTTTGCAGGTCAGTTGATAGAAGGGAGATTGTGCATCTTCCATCATGCTCGACCAGCGCACGAGTTCGCCCGAGTACGATGACATGCGTCCCATGATGGCAACGGCGGTTGATTCCGCGACTTGTTTGGCTTCGTTGATAGGTTTTCCAGCGATAACGCCTTTGATAAGTTCGACGTGCTCTTGCACGTAGGCATTATCGGATTCGAGTTTAATTGCGGCGACTTGTACGGTTTTACCCGCAATCTTTCCGCCACCAAAGGCAGTGCCTTCAGCTCCCGTGAAGAATTCGCCAACTCGACTCCAGGTACCCGAGATTTGACGACACTGGCTGTGAATGTGCACGCCATCGCCGAAATCATAATCGACGCTGAAGAAATCAAACTGGTTACCCGTTTCGCGACGGGCACGTCCACCAAAGCCAACCGCCGAAACAGGCAGGCGACCGAGGAACCACACTGCCACGTCCAAATTGTGTACGTGCTGTTCGACGATATGGTCGCCGGACATCTCTGTGAAGTTAACCCAATTGCGTGCCATGTAATTAGCATCGGACTCGCCAGCGTTACGGCGCTTGATCCAGGGTACCACGCCATTCCATTGCACAACACCGCCGCGGATAGCACCGATCGCACCCGCGTCGATGAGTGCTTTATTGCGCAGGTATTCTGCGGCATAGCGGCGCTGGGTGCCGGCAACAACGGCTAATCCCTTGGACTGAGCTTTTGCGCCAGTCGCAATCACCGAGCGGGCTCCTGCAGGATCAACCGCAACTGGTTTCTCGATAAAGCAATGCTTCCCGGCTTCTACAGCAGCTGCAAAGTGCAGCGGTCGGAAGGATGGCGGTGTCGCCATGATCACATAGTCGCAGCCACTCGCGATGACCTTTTGGTAACTATCAAAGCCGCCAAAACAACGTGCCGGTGCTACCCCAACTTTTGCGCCGAGCGCAACTGCTTGGCTGGCGAGGGCATCGCCAAGGGCCGTCACTTCAACAGGAATGCCAAGAATTTTAGCAGCTTCTCGGAAGTCGTTGAGTGCGCCTACGCCACGCCCGCCGCAGCCAATGACGCCGACTTTAAGTTTATCGGGTTTTGTCCCGCCGATAGCGAAGGCACGCGGTGACAGGGCGACGGCGGCTCCCGCTAGGGTGAGCGAGCTGATGAACTGACGACGGGGTAGGGATGACATGCTTCATTAGATGACAATCTAGAGGAGAAGTTCCAAATGATTTGTCGATTGTCGGGAACCTGAATTCGACCAAAGTGGTCACAGACACTACCCCTATGTCGTTACTCCCTCGCCGTGGTTTTATCCGTCATGCTGGCCTTGCGGCCGCTGGTCTTGCCTTGGTTCGTCCGCTTCTCGGAGCAGACGCGCCACTTGCTGCCGGTCTTAAGATTGCCGGTGTTGGCGTTGGTGGCATGGGTGGTCAAAATATTCGCGCATGTGCGAAGGCAGGAGCGGAGATTGTCGCTCTCTGCGACGTACACCCAGCGAACTGTGCGGGTCTTTATAAAGATTTTCCGAAGGCTGCGACCTATACGGATTTTAAGGTCATGCTTGAAAAGCACCCTGAGATTCAGGGTGTCGTCATTGCTACGCCCGATCATACGCACGCCCATATTGCGATGGCCTGTATGCGAGCTGGTAAACATGTCTATGTACAGAAGCCACTCGCACATGATGTGTTTGAGGTCCGGCGGATGACTGAAGCTGCACGTGAACACAAAGTGATTTCGCAGATGGGCAATCAAGGCCACTCGGGTGAGGGCATTCGTTTGATGACTGAGTGGATAGCTGCTGGCTTGCTTGGCGAAGTGCGCGAGGTGCACACCTGGACCAACCGTCCGATTTGGCCGCAAGATGATGACATGGACCGTCCGAAAGATACTCCAGCTGTGCCGCAGGGTATGGATTGGAATCTCTGGATTGGTCCAGCACCGATGCGACCCTACCACCCCGCTTACCATCCTGGGAAATGGCGTGCCTGGTCTGACTTTGGCACGGGCGCACTCGGTGACATGGGGTGCCATATCATCGATCCAGTTTTCATGGCCCTTAAGCTGGGTTACCCTGAGTCAGTTGAAGGCAGTGTTGCCACCGCCTATGCAAACTTTGGCGAACGTGCAAAAATTCGTAATGAAGTATTTCCGCGTTCATCCATTGTGCGTTACCACTTCCCCGCTCGCGACGGACTGCCACCGGTTGAGATGACTTGGTGGGATGGTGGCTTGATGCCTGAGCGACCAAGTGAGCTCCCTGACGATATGCCTTTTGGTGATGACAATGGCGGATGCCTCTTTGTTGGCAGTAAAGGAAAAATGACCTGCGGTTGTTACGGCTCGAACCCGCGCATTATCAATCGCGACTTACGCGAGGCAGCGAAGGCTGTTCCCAAGACGATCCCGCGCATCCGTAATGGACACGAGGCTGATTGGTTAAATGCCATTAAAGGTGGCCCTGCGGCTTGCTCTAATTTCGACGTCTCCGGCCCTCTGTCTGAGGCTGTACTGATGGGTAATTTGGCTTTACGCTTCCCGAATCGACGCCTGCAGTGGGATGGTGCGGCGATGAAGGTCACCAATGATGTTGAGGCCAACAAGTTTGTCCAACGGGTCTATCGCGCAGGGTTCTCGCTTTAATGCACTTCAAATCCGGCACTCAAAGACCTCAAGTTTACCATTCGGGTTGCGTAGAATTTCCGTAGGGAAGGTCAGTTCAACTTCGAAAGTGTGCCCAAGGTTTTTGAGCAAGATATCGATTAGGTCCTTTTGCTCGATTTCCGTGAATGCACGTGCGGCTACAATTTGTAACTCAACTTTCTCTAGAGAGTGTTGAATGCATTTAAGCTGCCGAATACCTGCATCTTCGTATTTTTTATAGATAACAAATTCCCCGAGTCGCGGCATGCGATTTTCGCCATTTGGTAGGAGTAGGCGGTTACGGGTTCGGCCGTGAATATGCTGAATGACGGGTAAGCCGCGTCCGCACGAACACGGTGCGCCATATTCAGCGATATCGCCGATCTCGTATCGTATAAATGGAGTTACGAAGTTATTAAGACTCGTGATGACGACACGTCCACGTGTGCCAGGTGCGCAGGCTCGACCATTCTCATCTACAATTTCAAGTAGTACACTTTCAGACTGTATATGGTAGTGTTCGTTTTTAGGACATTGGAGGGCGAGGTACCCCATTTCTTCGCAACTATAGATGTCGGTTACCTTCGCGCGCCATTTGTCTTTTAAATAGGTACGGTGTTCGACCGAGAGCTTTTCGCCTACACAGCGCAGCTCGAGGATTTCTGGTAGCTCTACGCCTTTTTGTTCCGCGTAACGGGTAAGCGCAACGAGGCTTGATGGAAATGAGAGTAAGTAGCTCGGCTTTTCGCGCAGAAGCCATTCAAGCTGTCCTTCCAGTGGGCTGGAGGCATTTAGAAATGCCGTAGGTCCGCTCGCGAATACCTTGTCGACACCTGCCCCCCAGTTGTTTCCCTGCACGCCAGCAGGGGCGGGCGCGTAATCCGGCGGGGCTAAGCGAATGGCACCGATTTTTTTAGTAAAGTCGCGTCCATGCCACAAATGATCGCGCGTAGAAAGTGCCCTCCAAATGGTCTGCGTAATAGAGGATCTCCCGAACTTCAGTGGTTGCCCAGTCGACCCAGATGTTCTCCCCACAGCCATCTGGCCGTGGCCTTCGGGCATTTTCTTTGAGCTGAAATCGTCGCCACAATCTTGATAGTTTTTGCGATTTGAAATGGGGATCTTTTCAAAAAACACACGGTCAACTCTTTCAGGTATTTGTATTCCGTGCTTTTCAAAAAGTTTGGTATAGTACGGAACGTTTTGTTGGGCGTGCTTTAGTAGAATCTGCAGTTGATTGAATTGAGCCGTCTCAATTTCGGTGGCAGATTTCCACTGCGAATGCTCGAATTGGTACTGTAGGGCAAGCTGGAGTGAAGCCTGTGCGTCAGGTATGGCTGGAAACTGTATACTGCCCAAAGCAGAGAGGGGTGTTGGGGTTTCCATGCGCAAAGAATGATTAACCGATGCACGGATGATGAATCAAGGCACTTCCTCATGCTTGCCAGTAAACCGTGTCCGTCTACTCTATGGTCGTACGACAGCCGATGACAAAGCCCCTCGTTTTAATTCTCTGCACCGGCAATTCCTGCCGCAGCCATTTAGCTGAAGCGATTTTGCGTCAAGCCGCGGGCGATATTGTCGAAGTCGCAAGTGCGGGTTCCAAGCCCGCAGGCTATGTGCACCCAATAGCAATCGAAGTGCTTAAGGAGATTGGTCTGGATGCATCGGCGCATCGCTCCAAGCATCTCTCTGAATTTTTAAACCAACCTGTGCATACGGTGGTTACTGTGTGTGGTAATGCTGATCAAGTCTGCCCCATGTTTCCAGGTCAGGTGCAACGGTTTCACTGGGGCTTTGACGATCCAGCGCATGCCACGGGTGCGCCTGACGAGGTTCGGGCAGTCTTCCGTCGGGTGCGTGACGAGATTCGTGCGACTTTTGAGGCCTACGCTGTACGTTTAAGGGCAAGTGCGGTTTTACCAGAGTGACGGCTTTTAATTAGTCAAGTTGTCCACCGTCAAGTGGCGTCATTGAGAAGTGCGAATGGATAGCGACCCATGCATCAGCTAGATTCTCTCGCACAAGTACGATGGTGGAACGTCCCTGACGTAAAGTGCCATTAGAAATGCGTTGAGATGACCACATCGAACAGACAATCGCAGTGCGTCCGTTATCTGAAACATGACAGGTCATTGAATCTGTCTCGAATTTAAAGTGCTGCGTCTTTGGCCAAGTGATTGACCATTGCCGCTCTTCAAGAGAATCAAGGTCACGGACGTCGTCTGCCAATGTCCCAAAGCTGCGCAGGTTAGGTGAAAAAAGCTTCCGTCCTGCCGTAAAATCTCGCGCACACACTGCCATACTAAACCGATCCATCCAGGCAATGACATCAGGTTGGATGTTCATGAAAAAAGCTTTTTAAACCATCGGGGCAAACGCTGAAAGGTATGTGAATTTGAACGACTAAGGGCGCTCATGAGTTGATCAGCAATATCAGTACGATTCTTCTGTCGAGCAACGGCTTCCATTCTCGTGATTAGGTAACGGTTCGGTTCCTTCGTAATTTGAATATTCGCAAGTTCGTTGATTGAGCTAGGATTAGGGAATGCGGCCGAGCGTGGCGAACCCGAAATCCACAGGCAGGTTTGGGTCGTAACGCACTTAAAACAGTGACCACAATTAGAGGGAAGATGGTTAAACTGCCAGTACGCCCTTAATCGTTCCGTTAGAAGATGGTTAAGCTGCCAACACACCCTTAATCGTTCTGTTAGATTAGGGTAGGCTACTAATTCCGCAATCTTACCAAGTTTGTCCAACTCTTGACCATGCTGTCGGTAAGAAACGCTTTCACTGCTAAATAGTGGATCTGTTTCTGGGTGCGAACCCCAGGGAGTTAGGAGTGCGTCAGTACAGAATGTTGATGGGATGATTATCTCGTCGAACCAAGGTTCTAAGCATGCTAGAGCTGCTGCAATCCAGATACCATGGGTCTCCTTTTCCCAATTTAGCCGCGGCCGTATCGCTTCGCATTCACGAAGATTTGTGCGCAGTTGATATGATTCAGCGGCATAATCGTGCAAAATATCGACACAATTCTTCCAGGCGTTTTCAAACTCTGCCGAACGTTTGAGTGGAATATCAAATCCGTGCACCATTAGGCCTGCGTGACGGCGGTGAGGATTTCGGTTAAGTAATGTGTGGCAGCTGTCAACACCACCTGAGAAAGCCTGGAGAGTGCCGTTGGCTCCAGGCATCCGTATGCATGGGGCGTCAGGTATGTCCAATTTGACACACTGCAGGCGCTGCGGAATCCAACCTGCGTAGGTCTTAGCCCAGAGAGTGAGATTTTGGCGAGTGACCTTGTCGACTCCATGCTCGCAGTGTAAGTCGAGCCCATGGATCATCGCTATGGGTAAGCAAGCGAGTAAGAATGGCCTCGGGTTTATCTGAGCCTGGCTGGCATTGGGAGCCGTGAATTCAAAGAAAATGTTCCGCTCGTGACCGTTAGGAAAATTTAAATATCCATCGAGGCGTACGGTGTTTCCGTTAACCTTGGGAACTTCTAGACGCAGGTTAAGTTTACCGGGATGTTTTGTCATACCTTTTTTACCGCTATCTTTTCTTCCTTCAGTGCTAAGACAAGCGGTTGAAATAAATCCGAACTCACAGCTGGTGAAGCAGGCGCACGGGTTACTTGTTCAGCTGCTTGATAAATGGTTTCTGTGGTTGGGTTGTCGACAATGCAGATATTCTTCGCGTCGGGCATCCACGTATTCACGAACGCTTTTAATTTATCATTAATACCTTCGATGACCACACATGGTTTTTGGTGAATCTTTGCGAAGATAAGTCCGTGAAGGCGATCCGTGACGACGACAGATGCTTGGCTGAAAACGCTGAATAACGATTGGAGCTCTGCCGGGTAATTCTCAATTGAACCTTGGGCAGCCGTGTCGGTGCTTACGGCTTGAGGCCAATAGTTTTTTAGGCCTTCAATCAATTTGGCACGCTGAGCCACCCCGAGTCTTGATTCTCTGTCAGTCCGTAGACAAATAATCGGCACAAGTTGTGTGGATGCGGTTGTTGGCGTTAAGAGTAGGGCAGTATCGGGGACCAGTACAATCGGTGTTTGCGGAAAGGCTTTACGCATACGTTCCCATGAGGCTCTGTCTCTCGCGTAGAGGGTTAGCTGTGGGTGGGCCT
>CAJBPJ010000073.1 GCA_903957465.1 uncultured Opitutia bacterium | reverse complement strand
TATTCGTGCCGCCGCGGCGAACCTCAAGCCTGGCACAATCGTTCGTGTTGGCGGAAGTGTCGGCGAGTATAATGGTCGCGCAGATTTAAAAGCAGAGACTTTAGTCCCCTTAACGGATGCAGAGCGATCGGATCCTGCGCTCATGGGTAAGCTCACCCCTGTCTCCCTTCAGGACCCAAAGGTAATGGAGCGAGAGCTCGCCGCACTCATTGCGACGATTCCGCATGCCGGCGTTCGCTCGACGGTTGAATCTATCTTAAACGATCAAGGTGATCGTTTCCGTGAGTCTGTCGCTGCTCTCGGCATGCACCATGCCTATCGCCATGGATTGCTAGAACACACTTTGCGAATGGCAAAAGTCGCAGCAGCGTTGCTCCCACTTTACCCGAAAGTAGATGCATCCCTTGCGCTGGCAGGCGTCATCCTTCATGACGTCGGCAAGGTTCAAGAATACACCCGCCTCGAGCCCGGAATGGCCAAGGCGTCATTTACGCGCGCTGGTAATTTACATGGGCACCTTGTCTTAGGCGCTTTTATGGTTCGTGAGCATGCGACAAAAGTCGGACTCGAAGTTTCTTTGCGCGAGCGACTCGAGCACGTCATTCTTTCGCATCACACATTGCGTGAGTTTGGTGCCTGCCAAACACCTTCCACGCCCGAGGCCGTCTTTGTTGCGCGCATTGATGATTTAGATGCCAAGCTTTCAGCAATCGAAGAAGAATTGCGCCGCGCAACTTCAGGCCAAGAGTTTGTGCAACTCCGTGCAATTGACGGGCACCTGATGACGACGCCGCCGAAGACGGGTGGCTGAGTGAACGGATGGACGCAGCTGAACTTGATTTCCCGTTACCCGCGGATCGTATCGCGGCGATACCTACGGCACGCCGAGATCATTCCAAGCTGCTAGTTGTTCATCGGTCTACCGGAAAGTTAGAGCACGCCCAGTTTTTGGACCTTCCTTCTTTCTTGCCGCCAGCAACGAGTTTATTTCGCAACAGCGTTTCGGTTTTGCCTGCAAGGCTGCGCGCCTTTCGTCGCACCGGCGGCAAGATCGAGTGCCTCCTGCTCCGCCCAACCGAGGATCCTTTGGTCTGGCACTGTCTCCTGCGCCCGGGCAAGCGTGCGGCCGAGTCTGGAGGATTCGGCGTCGAAGGTGTCTTTACGGCGCGCGCGATTGGACAAGACAACTCGGAATACCGGGTGCGGTTCGACATCGTGGGCGGCGGAACAGTCGACGACCTCGCGCTACGCATCGGCGAGGTACCCCTGCCTCCTTATATTCTACATGCCCGCGCCGCCGCGGGACTTGCGCCAACCGATGACGCCGAGCGCTACCAAACAGTTTATGCGGATAGCACTGCCCGACGTGCGGCTGCTGCGCCGACCGCTGGTTTGCATTTTACGCCAGAACTTTTGCAACAGCTGCAAATAAAAGGTCACCGCCAGCACAATCTCATCCTTGAAGTGGGTGCTGGGACTTTTCAGCCCATCGATGATGGGTCGATTGATAAGCATCGTATGCACCGTGAGCATTATCGAATCCCCGCCTCAACTTTACAGGCATTGCGCACGGAGCGCCCGCGCTTAGCGGTTGGCACAACCACGGTCCGGGCCGCCGAAGCTTGCCTGCGTTCGCTTTCTGGCGATTACGCCAATGCTCCGGCCAGTGATTACACCGGCGTTGCCGAACTATTCATTCAACCAGGAGGTCGCATCGATTGCTGTGAGCACCTCTTAACGAATTTTCACCTTCCGCGGTCAACCTTGCTTTGTTTAGTTGCGGCGTTCTTACGACCTAACAGCACCGAAGGTTTGCCCTGGCTGAAAGAAATTTACGCTGAAGCCACTGCCCGCGATTACCGTTTCTTTAGTTACGGTGATGCGATGTTGGTGATTTGAGATAAGAGATAAGGGATGAGAGATTAGGGATAAGAGATTAGGGGTTAGAGATAAGGAATAAGAGATTAGAGACTGGGACGCCGCGTTCTCGGCCCCTGGCTCCGCCTTTGCGCTTATTCTCGGATCTCTTATCCCTAATCTCTTATCTCGCCCGCTTAGATCTCCCAGTCGCCGCCTTCGGTCGCGCGGGCGAGGTGAGCAAGCGTCAGGTCGCTAAGTGAGCCGTCGAGGCGACGTGAGATTTCTCGCCAAAGCCCAGCGACTTGTGGTCCCGAAGCGCCTTTGGCGGTAACTTTTGTTTTGGCGATAGCGGGATCAATCACGGCTAAGACGTCATGCACAGAGATGTCGCCGGGATTACGTGCCAGTCGATAGCCGCCTGTCTTGCCGCGCTTCGAGTCGACCAATCCGCCTTCACGTAATTCGTTTAAGAGTTGCACGAGGTAGTTCTGAGGTACGGCTTCTATTTTCGCCAAGTCTTCGACGCGAACGACGTGCCCGGGCGCGTGTTGTTTCGCGAGCTGTGCGAGTACGCGGAGCGAATATTCTACTTTAGGTGCAGCAATCATACAGTGGGTGAGGGTGGGGGTGCCGTGGGTTTTTGGAAGCGTTCGGCTCCGACTAAAATATAGGTCTGGTCGGCGATTTCATCAGGTAGAATCGGCGCACGTGGACGTCCGAATACCGATGGGCTTAGGAAGCATACGCCGGAATTATGAACGACTTGAATCGCGCGGTCATCCCAAAGTTCAATCATGCCGAAATCCTTACGGTCAGTAACTTCGAGCGCGGGCAATCCATGTGACACTAGCCATGCTTGAGTTGCGGCAATGCCTGCGGGGTCGCATGCGCGGGCAGTTAATATTTTTACGGTCATACCTTTTTCGACCCAAATGCGTACGCGACGTAGCATCAAAGGAATGGGATCGCCGATGTGCGTGATTCCTTCCCAGCTGTCAGCCCGGGCGAGCGTCCCGTCGAGATCGACGCCAATCCATGGCTTAAAGCCTTCAGGCCGAGTTGTGCTTACACGTTCACTTGGCACGGGTTCATCCGGTGCTTCCGAAAGATTGGGTTCTTTCGGTGAGAGGAAGCTGCGTATCCACGCGAACATAGATTGATTTAACGGGGTGTCGCCCGTGCTGTCCAGCGTTGAGCCAACGGTGCCGAGTGCTCGGGGCGGGAGTCGAACCCGCATACCTTTCGGCGTCCGCACCTAAAGCGGATGTGTCTGCCATTCCACCACCCGAGCATCGGCAAGGGTCAACTATTGGATGAAAGGCTCGTCAGGCAAGCCTCGCCATCGGGGTACCAAAACGAGCGAGAAGTTCAATGCCTTCGGCGCTTGCCCCTGCGAGGTCTTGTTCAAGGCGTACGCGGCCTGGCTCAAAGAGTGTTGCCACCCATGATCCGCCAAAGCGGAAGTAGCCACGCTCTGCGCCTTTAGCTAGCACGGAGCCTGGGGTGTAGGTTTCCATAATACCCCCGACGTTCGTCGCGCCAACGGCGACGAGAGTGACTTGTCCAAAGGCTCCTGCATCTAAGGTGACGCGGGTACGTTTGTTTTCCCAAAGCCAATTCAACTTACGGCGGAGAGCGATCGGGTTTACGGAGCCAAGTGTACCGTCAATCGGCACAGCAGCGCTCGGCGTGCCTGCCACAGGAAAGTGAAAGCGATGATAGTCTACCGGGCAGAGGCGTGAGCAGATGACGGTGCCGCGAGCATAACGCTCGCCGAGGGCGCGGTCGCCGACGAGTTCAGCCACGGAAAGCTTTTGGCCTTTAGCGTAGATACCATCTGCCGTGGAGATATCTTGGAATCCTAGATGGCGAGCGTCCGCAGGAAAAACTGCAACCGATGGATCTGCATCAATAGGTCTAGCCCCGGGTGCGAGCTTACGATAAAAGAAATCGTTGAACGTTGCGTAGCCACCTGGGGGCGTAACGAAGTCCTCCATTTTAATGCCGAACTTTTTGATAAAGGGGCCGACCTTGGCGGCACTCGCGGGTCGGTCACTAAACTTTCCGTAGAGAGATGAAAACCAAGCCCTGCGCACGGCTGCATGCAAAACGAGCATGCCTAAAGGGTTGCCATAGATACGTTTGAGCCATGCCTCGCCGTAGACTTGTTCGGTCTCAGTGCGGCCTGTCTGTCGGTCGCGGTAGTGGATGGGTGCATCAATAGACATGCCTTATGCATCCTTAATTTATGGTTTAAGGGAACAAAAATGGTGTCATACAGGACTATCTCATTTCGCAATGCTCTCCCGTTTAAGCCCCATTTTCCTCTGCGCTGCCTTAATTGGGCAAGAAGTGCCTCCCGTTTCCACGCGCCAAGTCGAAGCCGAGACAGCTCTCATCCAAGCTCGCTTGGAGCTCGCTGCCGCCCAGCGAAAATTAGCAGCACTCGCGCAGACCGACGAATTACGTCGATTAGAGGTTGAGGCAACTTTACGCGCAGCCCGGGCCGAAGCTGCGGCTGTTGAAGTGGATGCAGAGCGGTCGCAACTTCAGCGCACGGCTGCGCTCGAGGCCGCTCGAAAGTCTGCAGCTCTCGCCGAGGGAGATCGCCGCCGGACAGAGATTGAATCTGAGATTCGCCTGAATCAGGCACAAAATACATTGGCAAACACGCGTCTGGACGCAGATGCCGCACTGGTTGCTGCACAAAAGCGTGCGTCAAAGTTGGCTTATGGCATTAAAGTTGAGCACCCGCTCAATCCTTTGATTAACGGCACGCTGCACATCAGTGATCGCCGGATTTCCTTTAATGGACCTGTGGTCGACGAACTTGCTAAAACGGTTACCCAGCAAATCGCCTTTTACAACATGCAGTCCGAAAAAGAGCCCATCTTTATCGTGATTGATGCTTCGCCAGGTGGTTCAGTGATGTCGGGGTATCAAATTCTCCGCGCCATGCAGACATCCAAGGCGCCTGTATATGTTGTTGTGAAGCAGTACGCCGCCTCGATGGCTGCGATTATTACAACACTTGCCGAGCGCTCCTTCTGCTATCCCAACACCGTCATTCTGCACCATCAGCCATCCGTTGGCCTACAGGGCAATATGACGCAACTACAAGAACAGTTGAGCTGGTCGAAAATTTGGTGCGACCGAATCTTTATCGAAGTTGCCAAGCGCGTGGGCATCACGTTGGACGAATTCGTGAAGCAGATGTATGGCGCAACGGTAACAGGAGACTGGAAAATTTTAGGCGACGAAGCTCTTCGCCGGCACTGGGTAACAGACGTCGTTGAAAAAATCGCCGAAGACAGCGTGGATGAGCTCTCCGCAGCCCCACGTCCAGCCCCCATCCAAGTCATTCGTAGAACTGCGGCAGGCAAAGCACAAATTGTCCTGCCTATTTTACAGCCCGGTGATGCCTGGATGATTTACGATCCTGAAAATATTTATCTCGCCCGATGAAAAACAAAAACCTCCGAGCCTTCGCGCTCTCCTTACTAACGTCTGCGACTTTGCTGGCTCAACAGACTGCGCCTGCCGCTGCACCTGCCGCTGCTACGCCTGTGACCGAAGCCGCTCGCCCGGCCGCTCCTGAAGTGGCGCCCGAGTTGCGTGCCCTTCAGAAGGAGACAGAAAAACTACGTACTGAAGCTGCCCGTATACAGGCGGAGCTTGCCCTTGCTGAGGCAAAGCGCTCCGAAGCCCTCGCACCATTAAACGCCGAGACAGCCAAACTCACTGCGGAGAAGGCGTTGCGCGCAGCGCGCGTGGCTGCTGAGGCAGCTGCCGCTGAAGAAGAGCGTGCAAAACTCGAGCGCACTGCTGCGCTTGAAGCTGCACGCGCCTCAGCTCGGTTGACCGAGCGCACAAATCGCATTCGCGACCTCGAAGCTGAGTCCAAGCAGCTTCAGCTCGAATCCGCAAATTCGGTTGGTCGTATTCAAGGTGACATTGTCCGTTATCAAAAAGAAGAGGAAGCCCGCAAGATTGCTGCGAAGGCGCAACCACGCTACTTAAAGGAGCCGCTCGTTGATGGCACTTTGGTTATTAGCGATCGTCGTATTGCTATGAACGGTCCTGTGACCGATCAGCTGGCTGAATTTGTTTCGGAGCGCCTCTCGTTCTTCAACAACCAATCATCCGAGTTCCCAATCTTTCTCGTGATTGATAATTCCCCAGGCGGATCGATTGCTGCGGGTTACCAGATTCAAAAGGCGATGGCTTCGTCGAAAGCCCCCGTCTATGTGGTCGTCAAGAGCTTCGCAGCTTCCATGGCTGCAGTCATTACAACGCTTGCTGAGCGCTCTTACTGCTACCCCAACACTATTCTTCTCCACCACCAAGCGTCCACGGCCTTAAGCCGTGCGAATATGACGGTACTTAAGGAGCAACTCGTGTTTACGCAAATTTGGTACGAGCGTTTGGCCACCCCGATTGCGAAAAAGATGGGTATCTCTCTCGAAGAGTTCGTGAAGCAGATGTACAAAAATGATTCGAATGGTGACTGGCAGGCCTTTGGCGATCGCGCCAAGGAGTTGAAGTGGGTCGATAATATCGTGGAGCGTATTGAAGAGACCTCCGTACTGGATCTTCTCCCAGAGAAGTCCGCAGCTACCGTGGTTATCCCCGCT
>CAJBPJ010000072.1 GCA_903957465.1 uncultured Opitutia bacterium | reverse complement strand
GGTAACGCAAGGAGGTAATCAGGTTTATTTGGATGGGTACCCGTGAAACCGTCATGTGCATCTGTCGCAACGATTTTGCCGTCCGCTAGCAACTCTACGGAACGAATGTCTAAACCATTTTGACCTTCGCGGTATTCAAAGCGCAGGCCAAGGGGCTTACCTTGGCGAAGTTTCTCTACGACAGATTCAGGTAGGCTGACGACCCAAGGCTTGTTCGCGTTCAGAAACTCAGCTGTCCAACCCAGCTGAGCCGGAGGCGCTACCCGTCGATGATTCAGCCCAAGGGCGGTTAGCCGTGAGCCATGCTGTGAAAGGCGTTGGACGAAGTCGGCGGTGTCAATGCGACGTTCGGGAGCTGTCCAGGTAAGTTCTGCGAGAGCACAGAGACGAGGGTAGGCTTGGTATTCGACATCATCCGTACGCGGCATGAGTTCCGTCCAGAGTTGGCACTGTGCTCCTAAAACATTCTTCCGCCCATTTTCAGTTAAGCCTGCGGGGAAGAGGTTGTAACGATGGATGTTCTCGAAGGTTGTGGGACCGGCGTATAGCGCGGTCGGCTCGCCCGGTCCGGAGACTTGTTGTGAGTCGAGGTAAAATGGTCCGACCGACGTATAGACGACGCCATAGCCCGCATTGGCCGAAGCGATAGCGTTGGCAGTGCTCAGCCATGGCATGATGACCGAACCCTTGGTAAGCCGTGTGAGGTTACCATGGTGCATGATTTCCTCCCAGCCCACTGGCACACGACCGCGCTTGGCGATGTGAGCCGACATCTCGTTAAAGAGCCAAGCCTGGAGGGCATCCTCTGGTGACTGAGCGCCACCGCGCAGGCCAAGGTCATCAATCTTTTTCTGAACGTAGGCATCCGACTTCCACTGCTGCTTGGGTGCCTCATCGCCGCCAAAATGAATCCAGCGTCCTGGGAACAGGTCCATTGTCTCGTCGAGCACGTCCCGCAGGAAGCGGAGAGCCTCGGGATGCACACCCATGAGGTCAGTCGTGATGTTGCTCACAACGGTCGGAGGCCGACGGGTTGTCGCAATCTCTGGGTAGGCGATCAGCGCCGCCATAGCGTGGCCCGGGAACTCGATTTCAGGCACGACTGTGATGTGAAGTCGGCTCGCGTGCTCGACAATCTCGCGGACGTCCTCCTGGGTGTAGAACCCGCCCCCGTGCAGATGGCCGTAGCGGTACTTCGCACGGAACGACGGGTTGGTCGGAATCTCCTCGGGGTAATGAGCGGGAAAATCCTGCGAGACTTGGGTTAGGCGCGGGTACTTCTTGATTTCAAGTCTCCAACCCTCGCTGTCGACGAGGTGCCAGTGGAAGCGGTTTAGTTTCTGTGCCGCCATCGCGTCGAGAAACTTCAGCACGAAGGCCTTGGGCTGGAAGTGACGGGAACTATCGAGGTGGACGCCGCGCCAAGAGCAGGTCGGAGCGTCTTCAACGCGCAAAGCTTGGGCTGACCAATCAGCTTTTGGTGATGCTAGTTGTCCGTAAACCGCAGCGGGCAGAGTTTGTAGAAATGTTTGGATGCCGTAGAAGACACCTGCAGAAGAACCGCCTACAATGGTAACGTTTGCTGGCGTAATGTTCAATTGATAGCCTTCGCTTGGTAACGATGTGTTTATCGAAAGTAGAATCGTACCCGATTTCTCAACCGGAAGGGGGAGTGTCGATGTCTTGCGCAGACGTGAAGCTAGATAGTTAGCTTCATTTGCAAGATCTTCGGGTGCACCAATAGCTGTGCTCTGGTTTAGTTGAAAACGACCCGTTGAGAGTTCGACCTTAGTTGGCAGCGGTATGAATGCGGGCGCAGAGATTTCGGCAGCGATTGCAACCAATGGTAGCAAAAGGAAAATGCAGGTTCTCATAAATGAATGCATAGGGCTTAAGTCTCACGGGCGCGGGCTTATTGCCAAGCCTCAAGGATTCTGGCGGCTAGAAAATGTCAGCCTTCACCTTGTTCGGTCCCGTCCGACTGTAGGAGTACTCGAAGCGTCTCGCCGTCCTTTCCTTCAATTTCAACGTCTACGTAGAACGTCGTATCCGTTTCCCGTAGACGTATAATACCGCGTTGTTTGGCGTAGCCGTGCTCGCGTACGAATTTGACCATCTCAGCAGCATTACCAACGAGTACAGTGTCGCCTAGGATCGCTACACCGTCAGCTTCACCCCATTCAATCGCATCCAAGTTTTTGCCTAAAGCATTGTCGAGGTTGGCCCATGCGACAACTTGACCAGCGGTAAACGAACGCTTTCCCTTCTTCACCACTCGGCTGAGCGTCAGACTGTCACCGGCATGTTCGATAGAGTCTACAGCTAGTTCATCCGAAAGTGTGTAGGATGAATCATGC
>CAJBPJ010000071.1 GCA_903957465.1 uncultured Opitutia bacterium | reverse complement strand
GTCACATCATCCGTGCACTCCGTGATCCAGCCGTTCTAAAAAAAGTTAGCGAGTTAGCCAAAGAAGACTTCACCGACCTCGCCGTCACCCTCGAAGACATTCTTGACGGAACCGAAGCAGCCCGTGGCCAAGCCTCGAGTGAAAATCCGCCTGAAAAACCAACAGACCTTTTCTCCGAAAAACCCGTGACCGGTGGACAACGGGTTGCACGGACACCTGCCGAATCTGTGCGCATTGCTATCGAAGGTTGGTATGGTGGTCACATGCGCACGCTCTTTCCCGATTGGCGTGAACGTGAAGAAGATCTCCAGGGGCTCATTGGTTTCGCATCCCGCTTCGAAGACATTGGCGACATGGTCGCACAGGTCACCCTGCTCAACGGAGAGAGTTCTGATAAATCTCCCGAACCCACCGAGGAGATGTTGCGCTTAACCACCATTCACCAATCCAAAGGACTCGAATTTCCTGTCGTCTTCTTGCTTGGGGTTGCCGACGGATTACTCCCTCTGCAGCGGGCGATAGACGACGGCGACGTCGAAGAGGAACGCCGACTTTTCTATGTGGCCTGTACCCGTGCCATGGACCAGCTGCACCTTTTCTGCCCCCGTTTTAGCACGTCTGGTGAAGGCTACCGCCCCCTCGACCCCTGCCAGTTCCTTGAGATGATGGTACCGGAGGTCTATGAGCGGATCGACTACACCCAACGCCGTCTCTAAGGCCCTATGACACGTGGGCGCCATTGGGCGCTTGCTTTCTGGGGGGTCTAAGGGCTTATCTAAAGGCCAATTTATGACGAAAAAGGTACTCGTGGCCGATAAGATTAGTCCGACGGGGGTTGCCCTCCTTCGGGCCCAAACTGGCTATGAAGTCATTGAGGCTTACGGCTCAACCCCGGAGAAGCTCCTGACCCTGGTTGGCGACGTCCATGCCATCCTCGTTCGCTCCGAATCCCAGATCACGCGCGAGGTCCTCGCCGCCGCCCATAAGCTCGTCTGTGTCGGCCGTGCAGGCGTGGGTGTTGATAATATTGATGTCGATGCTGCCACCGACCGTGGCGTCATCGTGATGAACACCCCTTCGGGTAACACCGTCGCCACCGCTGAACTTACCTTCAGCCACCTCCTCTGCCTCGCACGTCCACTTCCCGAAGCGGTGCAATCGATGCGCGAAGGTAAGTGGGATCGCAAAACCCTTTCAGGCACCGAACTCTTCGGAAAATCTCTCGGTATTCTCGGCTTAGGTCGCATTGGTGCGGAAGTCGGCAAACGTGCCCTCGCGTTCGGCATGAAGGTTTACGCATACGATCCTTATTTGACCGAAGCTCGCGCCAAAGCCCTTGGCGTCATCATGGCCACACTCGATGAAGTTTATGCGCAAGCTGACTACATCACCGTGCACATGCCTTTAACTGAACAGACCGAAGGTATGGTCAACACAGCCGCCTTCGCCAAAATGAAGAAGGGTGTGAAAATTGTGAATTGTGCGCGCGGTGGCATCGTCGACGAAGCCGCTCTCGCAGCGGCACTCGCTTCCGGCCAATGCGGTGGCTGTGGTTTCGACGTATTCGTCGAAGAACCCATGATCAAAGACCACGCCCTGCGTAGTCTCCCCAAAGCTCACTTATCTCCACACCTCGGTGCATCGACGGCCGAAGCGCAGGAAAACGTCGGCCTCGAAGTCGCAGAGTCCTGCATCACCGTCCTCGCTGGTGGATTCCCTGGCAACGCCGTGAATCTCCCGCCAGTCGACGCGCAGACACTGACCGCGATGCGTCCATTTTTACAGCTCGGTGAAAAACTCGGCTCGCTCGTCCGTCAACTCGCCGCACCCAGTCGTGTAGAATCGATTCGCCTGACCACCTTTGGTGCTGGATCAGAAGCGGGTGCGAATGCGCTTTCCCGTTCCGTACAGCGCGGCTATCT
>CAJBPJ010000070.1 GCA_903957465.1 uncultured Opitutia bacterium | reverse complement strand
TCCGGAAGCGACGCGTACAGTTAAAGGCCAACCGAGTACACCACTAGCGACAATACGGCGAATCTCGCGGGCGGGGCCGATGCCGTAGTAATTTGTGGTATTCAGGCGGAACCAGGTGTTCACACGGAAAGGCACCTTGGCACGCTGGACAATATCAACCAAAGCAAGCCCCTCGCCGATGGTGCGCGTCAAAGGCTTCTCACCCCAAACAGCTTTACCGGCACGGGCGGCGGCAGCGGCGATGGGACCATGCCAGTGCGGTGGCGTGCAGACGTGAACAATGTCGGCATCTGCCAAGCCGACCACTTCGCGATAATCTTTTGCGGTGCGCGGGAGTTGTCCGCCGTTGGCACCTTTTAGCTCATTCGCACGACCATTCATGCGATTGGCATCTACATCACAAACGGCAATCCAACGATGGAGTGCACCCGCGCATGCGCCCGTGTGCATCTGCGAGATACCCCCGCAACCAATGAGCACGTGGTTAACGGTTTCGCTGGGTGGAATATAACCGCGACCGAAAACGTGACGCGGAAGAATGGTTAAGCCTGCACCGAATACGGCAGCTTTGCTAATAAAGTTTCGGCGGGATAGGTCGGACTTCTGCTTGCGGTTAGGCATAAGATACAGACCCTTAAATGATGCGTGTGTTCCGCTGTGTCGAGTCTCAGAGTTCTCCCCCACTCTATTGCTTTCAACAGGCTGATAAGAGCTGGGAATTGCTCGAGCGCGACGGTGTTCGCTTTTTGCCGACAGGTAAGACCATCAAACCGAGCCGTTTCCTCACCCCGGTAGCGCCGACTGCGGTTTACGCGATCGGAGTCAATTACGCAGCGCATGCGAAGGAGTTTGGAGTTGCCCCGCAAACTTGGCCAACGGTCTTTATGAAGAGCACGGCATCGGTGATTGCTTCGGGTGAAACCGTCCGCCTGCCACGTCATCTCCGCAGTGATAAAGTTGATTTTGAAGCCGAGCTCGCGGTGATCATCGGGCGCGACTTCCGTAATGCGACAACGGAGAACGCTTTGTCGAATGTCCTAGGTTACACATGCGCCAACGACGTTAGCGCCCGTGATTGGCAAAAAGAATGGGGAGGCACACAATGGTCGCGCGGAAAATCTTTTGATACGTTTTGTCCGCTGGGACCCTGCTTGCTGACGGCCGATGCCGTACCTGATACGCAAAACTTGGATATCGAATTCCGTCTCAACGGCGAAGTCATGCAAAAGGCGAACACCTCCGACATGCTATTCAGTGTCGTCCAAATTCTCGTCTTCCTTTCAGGAAGCTCCACCGTACCGGCTAACTCTGTTATTATCACCGGAAGTCCAGCTGGCGTCGGTATGGGACGTACCCCGCCTCGCTGGCTTAAGCCTGGCGATACGATGACTACCGAGATTTCAGGCATTGGCGTACTTGAGAATCCAGTTGGGGAAGAGGTTTTGGGTTAATTGTCGTTAAGGGCTGGCAGGACCAACCGAGGCTCTTTAACTGGTAATGTCCATGTTCGCCTCCCTCTCCGAGCGCCTTACCAAGACCCTGCGTGATCTACGCGGGCTTTCGACCTTAAGTGAGTCGAACCTTGAGCCTGCCCTCGTCGAAGTTCGCGCAGCGCTCATGGCGGCAGATGTCCACTTCAAGGTGGCACGTGATTTTACGGATCGCGTGAAAGTAGCGTGCCTCGGAAAAGCTGTCGTCGAATCGGTTTCGCCTGCACAGATGGCGGTGAAAGTCATTCAGGAAGAACTTACACGCTTACTGGGAGAAGGCGCACGCAACCTTTCCCCTACCCGTCCACTCCGCATCTTACTCGTTGGTTTACACGGATCAGGAAAAACAACATCGGCCGCAAAACTTGGACGTTTTTTACGCACCAAAGAAGGTCTCCAAAAACCCTACCTAATTGGCGCCGATATCTACCGGCCCGCAGCCATCGACCAGCTAGAAATTTTAGCCAAACAAGAAAGTCTCGGGTTTTATTCAGACCGGACATCCAAAGATGCTGCGGAATTAACGCGCACCTGTTTGGCAGAAGCGCTGGGTGCAGGTGCCGATTGCGTGATTGTTGATACCGCAGGACGACTGCAAGCCGATGAAGACCTGATGGCGGAAGTGCGGCGTATTCGCGAAGTCTTCCAGCCGCATGAAGTCTTTTTGGTGGCTGATGCGGCTCTCGG
>CAJBPJ010000069.1 GCA_903957465.1 uncultured Opitutia bacterium | reverse complement strand
GGTAAACTTCTCTTTGAAGGTTCCGTCGGTGGCGGTATTCCCATCATCAAATCACTCCGCGAAGGCCTGGTCGCCAACCGCTTTGATTTAATCGTCGGCATCGTCAACGGCACTTCCAATTACATCCTCACACGTATGGGCGAAGATGGTCTCGATTTCGAGACAGCCCTAAAGGAAGCCCAGACACATGGGTATGCTGAAGCCGATGCCTCCTTAGACGTCGACGGAATCGACGCCTGGCACAAGGCCTCCATTCTCGCATTCTTAGCTCACGGTAAATGGGCACCACGTGCGCGTACTTTGGTCGAAGGTATTCGCAATGTGCGTTCGGCTGATATCGATTTTGCCCGTAAGTTTGGCTATACCTTGAAACACCTCGCGGTGGTTCGACGCGACTTTAAGGCCGGTTGGATGTCCGTGGGCGTCTACCCTGCCCTTGTTCCTTCCGACAATATTTTAGCCAAGGTATCCGGCGTTAACAACGGCATCACCCTCCGTGGCGATGTCGTCGGTTCAACCACCCTAGCTGGACGCGGTGCGGGTGGCGATGCGACCGCATCCGCCGTCTTAGGCGATCTCGTCGACGCCATCCTCGCGCGTACCCGCGGCGGCATTGTCGATGCCGACCTTCATGCCTTAACACGTGCTGGCAAATCCTTACGCATGGCGGATGAAGACGAAATCGTCTCTCCGTTCTACTTGCGCATGACCTTGCGCGACACCCATGGGGTGCTCGCCGGTATTTACCGCATCTTTGCGCAGCATAAAGTTTCTATCGCACGCGTGGTGCAATACGAACACCCCGACAAAGGTACGGGCACCCTCACACTGTCCACTTACCCGGCGAGCGAACGTAACATTGCCAAGGTTGTCGCAGAGCTCAGTCGTGCAAAGACGGTTCTTGAGGAACCCATGCTCTTACGCATTTTTGCGACCTGAGCGATGGCCCTGATTGTCCAAAAATATGGCGGTACGTCGGTCGGCACCGTCGACCGCATCCGCAACGTTGCGGCCAAGGTCAAAGAACAGTGGTCGCAAGGCAACCGCGTGGTCGTGGTAGTTTCTGCGCGCAGCGGCGTGACCAATGAGCTGGTCGCACGCGCCAAAGCACTTTCGAATTTACCCGAAGAACGCGAGATGGACGTCCTCCTCGCCGTCGGCGAACAAGAAACCATCGCTCTAACCGTGATGGCCTTGCATGCCATCGGCGTACCCGCCGTTTCACGCACAGGCGCCCAAGCGGGTATTGTTACCGATGACAAACACACCCGTGCACGCATCGTCCAGATTACCGGCGGCGATATTTTAGCGCGCCTCGATGAAGGTAAAGTTGTTGTTGTCGCTGGTTTCCAAGGCGCCACCGAAAGCGGCGAGCTAACTACCTTAGGCCGTGGAGGCTCCGACTTAACGGCTATTGCTGTGGCTGCTGCGATTAAGGCCGACATGTGCCAAATCTACACTGACGTCGACGGCGTCTACACCGCCGACCCACGCATCGTGCTCAACGCACGCAAGATGAATGAGATCTCCTACGAAGAGATGCTCGAGCTGGCCTCGAGTGGCTCCAAAGTTATGCAATCGCGTTCGGTCGAATTTGCGCAAAAATACAACGTACCGTTTGAAGTGCGTTCTTCCTTTAACGACAAACCCGGAACCCTCGTGAAAGCCATCGATAAGACCCTTGAAGACGCTGCCATTGCTGGCGTTGCCCTCGACCGCTCGCAAACGCGCGTGACTGTCACCGATCTTCCCGATCGCCCCGATGCCATCGCCGCCATCTTTGATGATATCGGTGAAGCCGGCCTCAGCGTCGACATGATCATCAAGAATCTGGGTAAAGATGGTAAGGCCAACTTAACATTCTCGATCACCACAGATCAGTTCGCTCGTGCCGAAAAAGTGATTGGTGCGACCCTCAAGAAATTGGGGTCAGGAACCGTACGCTCAGCGGGCGAAGTTGCCAAACTTTCCATCGTTGGCGTCGGCATGATTTCGCACCCCGGTGTTGCGGGTCTACTTTTCAAAGCTTTGGCATCGGTCGGCGTAAACAGCGAACTCATCACCACCTCTGAGATTAAAATTTCGGTGGCGATTGACCCCGCCAAGGCCGATGAGGCCGTTCGTGCCGTACATACGAGCTTCGGGTTAGATAAGAAGGCCTAAACAGGCCCAGTCCCCGCTTGCCCGAAGCTATTTGCCCGCCCATGCTCAGGGAGCATGTACCGTGCCGTCTTCGCACTTCTTGCCGCACTCACTGCGTCGACCTCCGCACAGGAACTCCGTGTGCCGGTACTCGGTGAAGCGCCCCTCGCTCCAACCAACGAAGCACCTGCCGCCCGGGCACTCATCGAGCTAGCAGAAGAGACCCTTTCAGCCGGACTTTCTTCGACAGCTACCGAACTCCATCGCCGCGCGCTGACAATCTCGGGAATTTCTGACGCGGATCGCGAACGTGCCACCCTTGGCATAGCTTTCGCCCTACTCGAGCGTAACCAAAGCGAACAAGCCATCGCCCTGGTAAAACCCTTGCCCAATTCACCGCGTAAAGCGTTGCGTTTGGCTTTAGCTGGTTTGTTGCAAAACGATACAGCCGTAATCACGGAAGCGGTGAGCCAACTCAACGTCGAAGCCTTACCCCCAGAAGAACGTCCCTGGGCATTAGCGATCACCGGCATGGTTGGTATCGCGCGTGAAACTCCTGGCTCCGAAGCTGTCATTCGCAAAGCCGTCGAATCCGCTGTCTCCGAATCACAACGTCAACGCATTGAATTACTCGCCTACCGTTCCGCAGTGCAAAAAGGACAAGTGGACGACGCCAGTTTAGCGTCCATGGAACGACGCGCCCGTGAAACCAAAGGCACCGAAGCTGGATTTGTTTTTGCGCGCACTTGGGCAACCTTGCTCGCACGACGTGGAAAAATTGCTGAAGCTGCCGCTGTCTTACAGGACGTGCGCGGGACGCAACCTGCGCGCCAAGCCGAAGCCGATTTAGCTGCAGGTATTATTCTCGGTCCGACTTCCGAAGAAGGTATCAGCCGCTTGCGTCTCGCCGCTGGCAACGCAGAAGCACCTGCACTGATTCGCAGTAAAGCCATCCGCGCACTCGCCACGAGCGTCAACGAAGCTGCCGCTGAACGTACCGTGCAACTTGCCAATGCCACCTATGCTTTTTTGAGCGACAGCCGTAATGGTTGCCCGCGTAGCCCAGAAATTACCGATGCCATCCACCTGGCGCGTGCACAAATCATGCTCACGGCAGGTAACCGTGAACTCGCACGCAATGCCGCCGACGATCTCCTGCGCGAAACGCCCGGCAGCCCACTCGTTGCGGAGTCCGTTCGCATCTTAGCCTTCCTAGCTTGGGGAGATGGTTCTTATCGCCTGGCCTCTTCGCACCTCGATCGACTTGTTACTTTGGTACCCGCTCAACGTCGCGACGCCATTCGTGCGACGTCGGCCGACTGTCTCTTTTTAGCTCACGACTACGCCGTCGCCGCACGTGCCTACACAAATCTCCAGAAAGACGCTACCGAGACAACGATTCGGGACAGTGCTTTTCACCAAGCGATTCTCTGTATGCTCGAAGAAGAAGGCGGGCTCGATAACGCTGCTAAACAACTTGAAGACGGCATCGCCATAGGGACAATCACCCGTGTACGCATCTTGATGGGCGCTTGGAATATCGCCGACTATGCACGGCGGAGGGCGAAACCTGAAG
>CAJBPJ010000068.1 GCA_903957465.1 uncultured Opitutia bacterium | reverse complement strand
GTTGCGAACGTGCCGTCTTATCGACACACCAAGGCGGCCAAAGTCGAGGTCCCTGGCATCGGGGTCGTCTCCGGGGATATAGCCTGGGGCGGAAATTGGTTTTTCCTCATCGAACAGCATGGTCAGCGCATCGCACTCGATAACGTAGACACGCTGACTGATTACACTTGGCGTGTGCGCCAAGCTCTTGATGCCCAAAAAATCACCGGGTCTGAAGGGGGAGTTATTGACCACGTTGAGCTCTTTGCGCCGACGCCAACTGCTCATAGCCGCAACTTTGTACTGTGTCCGGGTAAAGCTTACGATCGCTCTCCCTGCGGTACAGGTACCAGTGCCAAGGTCGCCTGCTTGGCCGCGGACGGTAAGTTATCTGAAGGTGAAATCTGGAAACAAGAGAGCGTGATTGGCAGCGTATTCACGGCTTCATACCGAAAATTAAGCGATGGCAAGATTCAGCCGCTCATCACGGGTACGGCTTATGTCGTCGCTGAGTCGACTTTCTGTTTTGATGCACGCGATCCCTTCGCTTGGGGTATTCGAAATTCATGAGCCAACCGGTTGTTATTATCGGTGGCGGCATTGTCGGGTTAAGTGCGGCACATGAATTGTTACGTCGAGGGCGACAAGTGGTATTACTTGAGCGAGGTGATGCTGCCCACGATTCATGTTCGTTGGGTAACGCTGGTATGATTGTGCCGAGTCACTTTGTGCCGCTGGCTGCTCCCGGTATGGTTGCGATGGGGTTGCGCTGGATGCTGGACGGCGAGAGCCCTTTTTGGATCCGTCCAAGGCTCGATCTTAAACTTGCTTCGTGGGGACTGAAATTCTGGAAAGCATCGACCCATAAGCATGTCGACCGATGCGCACCCGTTCTCCGCGACCTTAATTTACGCAGCCGCGAGTTGTACCTTCGTCACCGCGCAGAATTACCTCAATCCTTCGATTTTGCAGACGTTGGCCTCTTAATGCTCTGCCAAACCCAAGCGGCACTTGAGCACGAAATCGCTTTTGCCGCTAAGTCGACCGAGATGGGTGTGCCCGCTGAAGTGCTAACCGTCGAAGAGCTCCGCCGTCGCGATCCTGGTATTGATTACGCCGTGAAGGGCGGGGTGCTCATGAAGCGCGATGCACACTTTGATCCGCGCAAACTCGTCCAATTACTGACACAGGATATTTTAAATCGCGGAGGGAAGATCATCTGGAATGCTGAGGTCACGGGCTGGCGAAGCGAAGGACGTCGACTGGTTGCGGCAGTTTCAACGCAAGGTGAATTCTCAGGTAGTGAATTTGTTCTCGCTGCCGGCGCGTGGTCGCCCGATGCCGCGGGACAACTAGGGTTACGTATGCCGATGCAAGCAGGTAAGGGCTATAGTATGCGCGTAACACAACCCGTACAGCTCTCCAAGTTCTGCTCAATTTTAACGGAAGCGCGCGTAGCAGTAACGCCGATGGGATCTTCGTTGCTTGTCGGCGGAACCATGGAGATTGCGGGCAATGATATGACTGTGAATCCGGCACGTGTACGTGGAATCGTAAAATCTTTTTGCCGTTATTACCCAGCGTTTAAAGAGAAAGACTTTGAAGCATTACCCGTTTGGGCTGGCCTGCGTCCTTGCCCGCCCGATGGCATGCCTTACCTCGGTCGTACAGCTGCGAAAGACAACCTTGTCGTGGCAACCGGTCATTCGATGATGGGTTTAAGTTTAGGTCCGGTGACGGGCGAAATTGTGGCGCAGATTATCTGTCAAGAGCCCTTATCTGTGAAGTTAGATAACGTGCATCCTGACCGTTACGCTTGAGCGGCGCCCGTGTAGTTAGATTGCAGGCTTTCCTTCACGCTTGCCCATTTGGCGTCTCTGCAATCTCCTCATTCTTTATATGATGAAAAAAACTTTCGCCAAGAAAACTGTCCGCGCTACCTGGATGGGTGTCATTCCTGCGATTACGACTCCTTTTAAGAAGGACGGATCATTGGATGTTAATG
>CAJBPJ010000067.1 GCA_903957465.1 uncultured Opitutia bacterium | reverse complement strand
CGTCATTTGTTTAGTGGTTGTGGCTATTGCGATTCCTTTTGCGGTGGTCGGTGGTCGTACGAACCCAATGATTGGGGTTTCAAAGACGCTCGGGCTTTTTCTCATCTATTACTTTGTTGATGCGATATTCTCGGCGTTGGGAGCTTCGGGAACAATTCCGCCAGTGATTTCAGCCTGGCTTCCGGTTGCCCTCCTTGCGGCTTGGGCTGTTCCTCGTTTAAAATCGATCAATTAATTTCATGCGCGCAGTTCGTCTTCATTCGGGCCGTCCGGCCCGTGCTCTCCAAGGTCATCCCTGGGCTTATGCCGCAGAAGTCGAGGTTCTCGGGCAGGCTCCCGAAGATGGCGAAGGCGTCGAGTTGGTCGATCCGCGCGGACGTTCTTTGGGTTCTGGTATCTGGAACTCCAAGTCTCAGATTGTCTGGCGTCGCTACAGCATGGCGCCGCGTCGATTAGATAATGTGTTGTTGGGAGACTTATTGTCGGCGGCGATTGCCCATCGTCAAGGGGCCCCCTTTACACGTTTGGTGCACGCTGAAGGCGATGGTTTACCAGGTCTTATTATTGATCGGTTTGGCCCTTTGCTTTCCGTCCAGGCCAATACGCTTGGAATGGATATTCGTCTGCCAGCTATCATTGATCACCTCCGTCGTTTACTCTCCCCCGATGAGATTGTTTTAAGGAACGATGCGCCCGTACGACGACTCGAGGGTCTTGAGCTTTCCGTCACCACGGCGAGTGGAAAACCCCTAGCGGCACGTCGTCTCGATATCGGAGGACTCAGTTGGAATGTAGATTTACTCGGCGGGCAAAAGACAGGTCTCTACCTCGATCAGTTTGCCCAACATGCCAAAGTGGCTGCCTTAGCAAAAGGCCGCCGCGTACTTGACGCTTTTTGTAATCAAGGAGGCTTTGGGTTAGCATGCGCAAGAGCCGGCGCTAATTCCGTGCTCGGCCTTGATCTTTCCGAAGAGGCAATTGCCGCAGCGAAAGCCAATGCTGCTGCCAACAAACTCCGTGCTGACTTCGAAGTTGCCAATGTCTTTGATTGGCTGCGCGCTTCTGAAGCACGCTTCGACCTTATCGTGCTTGATCCGCCGCCCTTTGCACGGTCGAAGGATGCACTCGAAGGTGCCCTGCGTGGTTATAAGGATATTACCCTTCGGGCGCTTCGACTCCTCGCTCCCGGTGGTATCTTAGCAACCTACTCTTGTTCGCAACGTGTTACCGAGAGTCTCTTTCAGGAGGTTACTGAATCTGCTGCGGCCGATGCACGACGTAACCTGCGCATTATCGAACGCGCTGCGCAGCCGCCCGACCATCCCGAATTATTAAATTTCCCAGAAGGTCGTTACCTCAAAGGACTTATCCTCGAGGCAATCTAACCTCTATGCATCGATACGTTTAGGCTTACTTCGCCTGGATACGTATAACGATTGCCTTGGGTAACTCTGTATCCGCAGCTGGTTTGGGTAGTAAGATAAAATCGTCTGCGAGAACGGGCTTCCATTCTTTGCCGGCGAGTAGCGTCCATCCTGCAGCGTTACGTGGTAGGAAGGCGATGAGTGGGCGGCCACCGCGTTGTGAGCCGTTCGTGTTAACGGACGCAAAGGTTTTGACCCCAGCCTTTGGTGTAATCGTCCATTCCCACTCACCGGCAGAAATTTGCTTAAGCGATTCTTCCCAGCGTAGGGCGCCCGGGGCCATGCGAGCTTCCCATTGGGGATCGCCGTAGAAAATTGTTTTATCGGTATCAAACTCTAGGCCGTTCAGATCCTGTGCGTCGTCAGCCTTGTTAAGTTTTTTCCAGATAAGTGCATGGTGATTCGCGAGCCAAGCCTGATTGACGGTGAAGCGTCCAGGTTGTTCGACAAAGTAATCAAGTACACCCCAGCCAGCATAGCCAAACCATGTTGGTACCACGTAGCCCACCATTTGTTTAACGCCGCAGGAATGCATCCAGGCGAGCGCCATGCAATTCTTGCCAGGGATATTTCCCATTAAGCAGTTACCGATGGGTAGGTAGACTTTGGGGTTAGGTGAATCGACTGTATGCACTTTGCCGTCCAGCGCTTTGCCGATGATGGTGCCGTCTTTATGTCCAAATACCCCATTGCGATATCGATAGCCGGGCTGCCAGTCGTGCTCAGTGGCGTGGCCTGAAGTGATGAATAGGTCGGTCTTACCTTCGTTCAGTTTTTGTACGATACTCTCCGTGGAGTCTTTGGCTCCCGAAAGTTTTTCAGCGATGCCGCCTTTGGGCTTTGTCCACTTTTCGCCCGCGGTGAACTCGTCAAACCAGTAACCTTCTTCGACGCATTCACTGGCAAAATTGGTACTCGCCCCAACTGTCCGAATAATAAGTGGTTTCGAATTATCCGTTAACTTCAGCGCGTCATCCGAGGTACGTCCGGTAATGACGCCCCATTGGAAATCTTCATAAGGATCTGCATCGTTATCACGTGCCAATTGGTGCATGTCAGTGGCTGCTTTGACGCCGAGTTCTTCGGGCTGAGCGACCCAGCAGACCCAACGTGGCGATTCAGTGCGTAACTTACCTTGGATCGACAGGACACTGCCCTCAAAGCGAAGCACTTTGGCTTGCCGTGTTTTTTCGAGCGACTGTACGACTTCGGACCAACCCGGCGCCTCGGTAGTCTTCTGGGAGACAATCACAACGTAATCGGCTGCTGGCAGGGCCAAGGGTAGAAACCAGAGAGCTAGGCGGTTCATGGGATGTGAGGAGAAAGCGGGAAGCGGGAAGCGGGAGGGGGAAGGTGAGACTAAAGACTAAGGACTAAGGACTAAAGGGGAAGGGGGAAGAGCAAGAGCAGGAAGGGGCAAGCGGGAAGCGGGAAGGGAGACTAAAGACTAAGGACTAAAGGGGAGGGAGGGGCAGAGAAGAAAGCGGGTGAAGAAGAGTAAAAAGTAGAAAGTAAAAAGAAGGGAGCGGGGAGAAGCTGGATGGCTGATTGGCTGGCTAGCGGGTTAGCTGGTTAGCAGGTTAGCTATTTGTGGGTGTTATGGGAGGGAGGGGCTTAAGAGTATCTTTTGTCTTTAGCCCCCGCGGGCTTTCTGTTGCCTTGTGCATGTCGATGATTGTCTCCCTTCAAGGAAAGTTGGCTGCCTGTACTGTCCTTCGTGCTGTCGTGATTTGTGGCGGCGTGGGTTATGAGGTACAGATTCCGGTGACGACGGCTGAGCGACTTGGACAAGTCGGGAGTGAAGTCTTTTTACACACCCATCAAATTTTCCGCGAAGACAGTCAGTCGCTCTATGGTTTTGCGACCTCCGAAGAGCGCGATTTCTTTGCCATGCTCATTGAGAAGGTTTCCGGCATTGGTCCCAAGATGTCATTGAACCTTATCAGTCGTCTTTCGCTCGGCACTCTCCGTCAGGCGATTGCCGCAGGTGATATCAACATGCTTGCATCGTGTCCTGGGGTTGGAAAAAAGACGGCGGAACGCCTTATCCTAGAATTACGCGATAAGCTGACACTTGGGGAGATTGCCCTTCCAGCAGGCTCAGCGGGTAAAGTTATTGCAGCCTCCGCTGCCAACGATGCCGTTGCGGCCTTAATTGCGTTGGGGACTAAGGCTGTCGATGCCGACAAACTTATCCGTGCAGCTCTTGCCAAGGTAGGACCTGCAGCTACCGCCGATCAGTTAGTGAAGGCGTCGTTGGGACGATAGGGGAGACTAAGGGCTAAAGACTAAAGACTAAGGACTAAAGACGAAGGGCTGAAGAGTAAGGACAAAAGTCTGGGCATCAGCTATCCAACTAGCCTGTTAGCTTTACTAGGCAACGAGCGCAGCGAGTAGTCGCTCACTTAAGCCCCAATACGTCATCCATCCCGTAGACCTTGGCGGGCTTGCCGACAATCCATGACGCAGCGCGCAGGGCACCTTGTGCGAAGATAGTACGGCTGGATGCTTTGTGCGTAAGTTCGAGGCGCTCGCCATCAGAAGCAAAGAGTACGGTGTGATCGCCAATGACATCGCCACCGCGCAACGCATGTACCCCGATTTCGTTGGCAGGCCGCTCGCCGATGAGCCCGCTGCGACCATGGCGTTGTTGCGCGACGGAAATTTTACGTTCTTCGCGAATAATTTCTAAGAGTTTTTCGGCGGTACCACTGGGTGCATCTTTTTTGAGACGGTGGTGCATCTCAGTCAGTTCGATATCCCAGCCAGTCCCCAAGACCGACGCAGCGCGACGGACAAGTGCATTGAGCAGGTTTACCCCAATGGAGTAATTGCCTGCCCAGACGACGGGAATACTGCCAACAGCTTTAGTGATAGCGCTTTTTTCGGCGTCGGTGTGGCCGGTTGTGCCAATGATGAGTGGCTTGCCGTTTTTAGCGGAAAGTTCGGCAAGGCTCAGGGTGGCAGCGTGAAACGAAAAATCGATAACCACATCTACTTTGGCAATATGGGCAGAAGCATCGTCACCTTGATCGATACCGATGACTGTCGCTCCTGATGCCTGTGCAGCCTCAGTGATGGCTTGGCCCATTCGGCCTTTGGCGCCGTTGAGGAGTATGCGGAGGGATGAACTCATGAAAGGGAGGATAGGGTCGCATCGACGACCTTTTCAACGAGTAAGCGGTTGGTGTCTGACATCTCGCAGAGCGGGAGACGCACATCTGCCGAGCTGATGAGTCCTGCACGCTTCATGGCATGCTTGACGGGTACAGGGTTGGGTTCGACGAAGAGTACTTTGAAGATTTCTGCGAGTTTATCGTGCAGAATTTTAGCTTCCGCAAATTTACGCTCACCCGTGAGTTTAGCGAGTTGGGCGACAGGGCCTGGGATAAAATTGGAAGCAACGGAGATGATACCGCGTGCGCCAACTTCCGCAAAGGCTAGGGTCAAGGAGTCGTCGCCCGATACGACGAGGAATTCGGCATCGAGCTCGCGTACGAGTCGGGCAGCTTTTTCAACCTGACCGCCCGCTTCTTTAATACCGATGATGTGGCGGTACTTCGAACGAAGGCGGACAACTGTCTCGACTGAAATTTCGATACCGCAGCGACCGGGAATCGAATACAGCATGATGGGTCGATCGGTTGCTTCCGCGATAGCACTGAAGTGGCGGAAGAGACCTTCCTGGCTAGGCTTATTGTAGTAAGGTGCGACTTGCAGGTGGGCGTCGGCGCCGACTGCATCGGCTCGTTGGACAAGATCAATGGCCTCGGCGGTGGCATTGGATCCCGTTCCAGCCATGACGGGTACGCGACCTTTGGCTGACTCCACGGTTCGTTGGATGACTTCGATGTGCTCGTCGTGGCCTAGGGTGGGGGATTCGCCGGTAGTGCCTACCGAAACTAAACCACTGATACCGGCAGATATTTGCTGTTCGACGAGACGGCTGAGGTCGGTCCAGGCGACTTTTCCAGAGCTAAAGGGGGTTACCAGCGCAGTGTGTGCGCCGCAGAAATGGTTTGTCCCAAAGGGTTTCCGTGGGTTGCCTGTCTGTGTGCCGGTGTGGGCCATGTTTCCGCTGTTTAGCGGATTTAACAATCCTCTCACTTGCACCGGAGACAAACAAAAACCCCATGGCTGAAATACCCTCCCTTATCGATGACCTGCTCCGCCTCGCGGTGGAGCATGGTGCGAGCGATATTCACCTGAAGACAGGTCGCACGGCACTTTTCCGCGTCGACGGGGCTTTGGTTGCTGCCGAGATGCAACCGTTGAAGGCCGAAGACATTAACGCGTTTATCGATGCAACCCTGCCCAAGCTCTTCGTCCAGACTTGGCAGAAGGATCACCAGATTGACTACGCTTTCGACCGAATTGCCACAGGGCGTGGTCGTTACCGAGTAAATGCTTTCTTTCAGCGCGGCACGCCGAGCGTTGTCTTGCGCTTGGTGAAGTCTACACCGCCATCCTTAAAAGATATCCACCTTGATCCGAAACTTTCCGAATTAGCGGAATACAGAGATGGCATTGTGCTTGTCTGTGGTCCGACAGGATCAGGAAAGAGTTCAACGCTGGCTGCTTTACTTCGGCATCTAAATGAAACTGCCGACTTACACGTGGTGACGCTTGAGGATCCTGTTGAGTATATTTTCACGGATAACCTATGTAGCTTTAGCCAACGCGAAGTTGGCATCGATGTTCCAGGTTTTGCACCAGGGCTCCGCGCTGCGCTCCGTCAAGACCCTGACGTGGTTTTAATTGGGGAAATGCGTGACCGGGAAACTTTTGAAACCGCATTGCATGCCGCTGAGACAGGCCACCTTGTTTTATCGACGCTCCACGCGGGCAGTGCCCAGCAAGCCGTCCAGCGCCTCTTCGAATTTTTCTCACCCGAGGAATTGGTCTCTGCCCGTCGCACTATCGCTTCGTGTCTACGTGCAGTCATTGTACAAACCTTGGTGCCGCGTGCTGATGGCAGCGGGGT
>CAJBPJ010000066.1 GCA_903957465.1 uncultured Opitutia bacterium | reverse complement strand
CAGCGTAGCGGCCTTGGGATCGGGTCCGCCACCAATGACCGTAGGGAAGGGAGGGACATAACGCACCTCCGTATCAATCGATTGGCTGTCACGTGGGCTGGCCTTGAACTGAATGACCTGCTCCTTGCCTGCAGGTATGGTCTTCCAAGTATGAACGTGCCCAGCCAGCGCTACATCAACTTTTCCAGTAGCGAGTGTTGAGGTCCATGTTTTCCGGGCATGCTCGGAATTCCAAATATCATCCGAAAAGAGTGGAATGTGGCTGAGGAAAACTCGCCAAGGTGCGTTTGCGGCTGCGGTCAATGCCTTGCTAATCGTTGAGGACTGTCGTTCGCGCAGTGTATTAAAAAGCTCTGGTCGTTTTTCGAAGTCCTCGCCTGTATCCGCTGCAATGAGTGCAACGGGGCCCATACGAAGGTCCCAGCCTTGATCATGTGCACCAATACCGCCTTTGGGGTCGTGAGAATCAGGAACTATTCGCGGAGCCAGGAAGAGATCGTCCACGCGGTCAGCAAAGTTACCGCGGTAATCATGATTTCCAGGTAGGTACAGCATGGGCACCTCGTCCGCATGTGTGACGGTGGCGAGTGTGTGTAGCGTGCGGAAGGTTCGTTCGGCGCCATCCTTGACAGATGGGTCATTGAAGATGTCGCCGAGTAGAACAACAAGGTCGTGATTCTCTGGGCGCAAATTTCGGCCGATGAGTTGGATGGTGCCGGTGCGGTCGTGGACATCATTGAGGAAGGCGACGCGGGCGACCGATGCATCTGCTGGGTTGCGTCGTTCACGTTGCCCTCCGTAGGGAACGCCATCGACGATGATTTGGTATGCTTGATCGGTTGGAACTGGCGCAAACCAGATCGTCCAAGGCGTTCCGCGGACAGGGCGAGCTTTCGCATCGGTTGACGCTGACACGCTCGATTCTGTTTTACTGCCTGTCGTAATGGTGACGTGTTGTGCCTTCCGAGCTGGGATGCAGACCCATGTCGTGGCAGGATTACCAACGAGTTGTAGATAAGGCGCTAAAACATCTGGCAGCGGATCTTTGTCAGAAACCGTTGTCGGCGCTGACTCAGCATTTAATGCAGAGCGGGCGCTACCTAAGAAACCCGAGAGGGCTAAAAGGCGCAGGAAGTCGCGTCGTTCAAGAGCCATGCTTAAAAGACAGCAACGGTCGGTTCGGGTTCCTTTATCGGAATACGACTGTACGTTTACCTGCAGCGAATACCCGCTCTTCGACAACCCCTCGGAGTCCTCGGGCCAGCACCGAGACCTCGATATCTCGACCACGTTGCATCATCGATTCAGGGCTATCGCCGTGGTCAACCCGGATGATGTCTTGTTCGATAATTGCACCATCATCTAAATCGCTTGTTACGAAGTGACAGGTGGCTCCCACAAGTTTAACGCCTTTTGCATGAGCTTGATGGTAGGGTCGAGCGCCTGGAAATGATGGAAGAAATGCGTGGTGGATGTTGATGATTTTCCCTGCGAACGCCTGACAGGTCTCTGCATCGAGCACTTGCATGTAACGGGCCAAAACCATCCAGTCACCTTGATGCTCTTTAAAGAGACGGCGTATTTCGCGCATCGCGACTACTTTGTCGTCAGACGGTACATGATAAAAGGGGATACCATGGGATTCGACAACGCGCCGATGGGTCTCGTGGTTAGAGATGACACAGGGTATTGTGAATCGAAAGTCTTGTGCGAGATGGCGTGCCAAGAGATCGTAAAGGCAGTGGCCTTCACGTGAGCAGAGTACGATGACGCGTGCGGGTAATTCAGGGTCAGTTAAATGGATGCGCGCCCCGTCAGTTGTGTCTTGGGCTGCATTCAAGAAAACACGCCGTAATTCCTCGCGATTAGTTTTAGAGGTAAAAATGAAGCGGAGGTAGAGTCTCCCGCCTTCAACGTGATGTTGTGCAGAAGAGATGTCGCCCCCGTTTTCTGCAATCAGGCTCGAAAAACGAGCCAATAGACCCGGTTTATCTGATAGGTTCACACAGAGCCGGTGAGTGAGATT
>CAJBPJ010000065.1 GCA_903957465.1 uncultured Opitutia bacterium | reverse complement strand
GCCTCTATAGGCCAGTCAGCAAATTCTTTACCAGGTTCAGCAGAAATTGTCCCCTTGGCAGAGATTGAAAGTGTTGCCCCGGTTGTTTCCAGGCGCGTCACTTTAATACTCCCGTCTGCTAAGCGCTGTGCGCGTGCCTCAAAACGGCTATACTGGTAATCGCTGGCTGCTTTGTGAATTTCGCGCAGAGCAGTTCCTTGTGTGGCGACTTTGGCTGCCTGTTCCGCGGCCCGGCCTTTGCCAAACGCAGCCGTCAAGGCGGCGATGCCGATGCCGACATCAGCGACATCACCAATTTTCTTATTCAGTGCATCTGCTGAGCGCGGCATGCGTATGCGTCCATCTTTTCCGTCGACTGCGAGATCGATGGCTAAGTGCTGAATGAGTTGATTGACTCTCGGAGCATACGACGCGACACCGATGCGCGCATTCGCTTTGCCTTCTGCATTACCCTTCATGGTTGGTAAGAGGGCGGCGATTTCTGCGAAGTCTACATTCGCGGCACTGAGGGTTGAGTTTAGTACGTAAGGTCCGCTGGGTGCTGTCCGATTGAAGGCGAGACTACCATCGCCCGCCAAGGTGCCTCCGAGAACCTTTCCGGTTAAGGATGTCAACTTAGCCAGGTTATCGTCCAAGGTCGCATTGGCAGTGAGGTCTCGGACGGTCAGTTCGCCGAGGGTACCTTTGGTCAAATTAAATTCGAGCGTACCTGTGTGGCCTGCCCACACTGGAGAGCGGTCAGGCACGGAATCTGTTGAGTCAGAAGCTTTATCTTCTGCGGGGTCACTTTCTGGAGGGCTTAGGCCAAGGATGTCGTCGAGGGCTATTTCTGTAATATCAACCTTTGCTTCCCAGTTCATACGCGTGCCGTTCTTTGTTACGCGTACGCTTAATTTTCCGTCACTCGTGCCGGTGGCGCCGATGTGGAATGTGCCTAAAATTTTAGAGACATCGCCTTCGCGTTCAAGGGAGCCTGTTAAGCGGGCGGTATTGATACGTAAGACTCTGTCGCGGAAGCCTGCATCACGGACGGAAACTTCCATGGCGACTGAGCGTTGGTCTTTAGATGTTAAACTTATTTGGTAATTTCCACCGGCGACTTCACCCATCCCTTTTGCGAATGGCTGAGTAGCGAGTGCGCCGAGTTCGCCTTGAATAGATCCTGTCGGCCAAGCGCCACCGAGCGGGACAATGGCCGAGCCGGTAGCCAGTGACCGACCCTTGCACCGTAGGTCTGTTTTTTCAAAACGAAGCACGTTGACGTTACCGAAGCTTAAATCGATTTCGGTCGTTAAGTCGCAGTGCTCTAGGTACGGCATACCTGCCCAGCCAACAGCTGTGTCTGTGAATTGAATTGGACCCGCTTCGCTGCGCACGTACCAACTACCGTCACTTTTGGCACCAAGGGTTAACTCAGCTTTTGTCAGTGTGCCTGTAAGGTTAAGTCCGGGTACCAGAGCAGATATAGATTCAAGGGGCAGGTTGGTTGCTTTGCCGTCGAAGAGTGCGCCCACAGGCAATGTTCCGTCCAGGCGAATGGGTGATCGCTGGCGTAGATTCATGAGCTCGACGCTTGCATTTCGGATGGAGACTGCGCCTTGGGTCATGACGGGCGGAGCTCCGGCTGTAGCAGCCACGCTTGCGCCAACATCCACAATGATGCCGCGGAGACGGTCAAAAGGAATACTCTCCCAGCCGGGCTGTCCTGCTAAGTCTCCGAGATCAACTTTTAGGCGAACATCGGATTGCCAAGCGCCATTCTTTCCGGGCCGCACAGAAGCATCACCAGAAATTAAGGTACGCCCGCTGACGCCTGCACGGAAACCTTGAATGGCAATGCCACCGCGATCTGCTTTCAGCGGCAGGGTTGCATTGAGGTTCGCTAGCAAGGGAACACCTTCACGCTCGACAGATAATTCCGTTATAGAAAGCGGACGTGGGCATGTCACGATCGCCTCGCCTTCGGCAAAAGCAATTTCTGCAGCGCCTGACCAAGTGCCATTAACGGGCACAAATCCAGAAAGGCTTAAAAACGGTGCGAGTGCGCTTAAGGGTGAGTCGACTGCAGACAGCTCGATGGGTACGCCTGAAGAATCCGCGGGCAGGGCGCCACTTT
>CAJBPJ010000064.1 GCA_903957465.1 uncultured Opitutia bacterium | reverse complement strand
GCATAGAATTGAAAACCTCCACAAAGACGCGCGAGGGCACTTGCTGGTATGGCGAAAAAGGATGGATTTACGTGAACCGCGGAAAGACGGAGGCATCGGATCCTAAGATACTTAATTCTACCATTGAGGACGGCGAGTGGCACGCTCCAGGTAATACAGAGCACTGGCGGGACTTCATAGAATGCGTTCGCACCCGACAAAACACGGTTGCCCACGTGGAAGCCGCTCACAGCGCCTTCACGATTGGCGCACTTGGCCTTATCTCGATGCGTCTCAACAACCGTAAACTCCGATGGAATCCGGAGAGCCAGAAGGTCGTTGACGATCCAGAGGCGGACGCGCTGCGCACACGACGCTGGCGTGCGGGATGGACATCTTAATTGGAATCCCTTTTTCTAACGTATGCGATGGATCGCGCTTACTATGCTTGCTGCCCTAGTGGCCAGCCATGCCGCGGAACCAGACTTTAGTAAAACACTCGCAGGGAAAAATGATAATGAGCGTTACCGTCTCGCCCTCGAAGTCTTGCGCAAGTCCGACGACCCTTCGGTCTTCACTAAAGACCAAGACGCTCAGGTCGTCGAAGCCGCGATTGATGCATGCCGCGAGCGCCTGACAGATGTTGGGGAAAATCCATCGACGAAAATCGAGTCTCTAGCAAATAACTTACTCGACTTTGCAGCGGATGCGAAATCTCCACCTGCACTCGCTATACGTGCGCTTCATGCGGTTGCCGAATCACACTCGTCATTTGGTGGCCGTATTTCTGCCCGCGTTGCCCAACTCGCACATAACCCAGATTACCCTTCGCGGGTAGACGCCATTCAAGTACTCAGCGAATTAGCAGATGGCAGTCAGGCGGCGACGCTTGCGAAGCTCGTAAACGATAAAGATAAAGCCGTTGCCGAAGCAGCCAAAGAAGGCCTTGAGTCCATTAAGGGCAAAGGGGTCACTCAGACATTTATACAGAGTATCGCCGATAAAACACTCAGTGACGAAACGCGCACTGCCCTACTTCGGGCAGCAACAAAACGTGACATGACGGCTGTCGTGCCTGTGGCAGCAGAAGTAATCACTGAACCAGGCCTTCGACTCGATGCACAGAAAGCACTTCTACGCCTAGCTCGGAAATCTGATTTAGTTCAACTACGCGCAGCCTGTGCAAAAGTCCCCGAAGAATCCGCAAGCGCTGCCGCGCTCAAAAGACTTATCGCGAAGCTGGAGAAGGAATAGTCGGCGGCTTGGCTGCTGGATCCATCAACCAAGCAAGTGCGCCAGCTAAGTGAGCCCGGAATTCAGGCTCTGCATAGGATTCCTTGGTGTGACCGCCGGCCGTGTAGAACATTTTGCCTTCGCCAACAGACTTACACCAAGCCGAGGGGTGATCACCATTTTTACCACCTACATAACTTTTTTCATCTAAGCGAAGCAGGACGTGGATATCAGATTCGAATCCGCGAAAGTTATACCATTCATCCGTCCGACGCCACCGTGCGGGCAAACTAGCTGTGGCCGGGTGCTTGGCATCGACAACGAGTTGATCCGCCGGCTGCACCTTGGGGTGGCTCGAAAAATAAGCACCGACCATTCGTCCGTACCACGGCCAAGTAAATTCGGTATCCGTCGCAGCATGAATTCCAAAGAAAGTACCACCTGTCTCCATCCATTCTTTAAAATCATCTTCTTGCTCGCCCTCCAAAACATCTCCCGTGGTGCTCAGAAACACGACACAATCGAAACGTGCTAAGTTTTTAGCATTAAACTGCTTGGCGTCTTCCGTGTGCTCTATCTGGAATCCTTGCTCTTGGGCTAAATCGCGAAGGCAGCGTACACCTTGAGGAATTGAATCGTGGCGGAATCCTTTCGTGAGAGTAAAGACAAGGATGCGATTGGTTCTCGGAGCGGCTGACTCGAGATTCGCCAACGTGTCAGAAGTTGAATGTGCCTTGTTGCTGGCACAAGCGACCGTCGCAAAAACTGTTAAAAGGGTAAAAGCCCAATGGCGCATCTGAATTTGACCTTAACACATAAGTGAAGTTCCATGGAACAGAACCCCAAACGCATTGTTCTATCAATATGGCAAACACCCCTCTGCCCCGTCGTGACTTTATACAACGCGCATCCCTCGCCGGACTCGCACTTGGATTCCCTGCCATCATCCCGGCATCTGCACTCGGTAAAGACGGTGCAGTTGCTCCAAGCAATCGACTGCAAGTCGCCGGCGTTGGCCTTCTTGGCATGGGTCACACAGACCTCAGTTGGATTATCGCCCAAAAAGGCGTACAGGTTGTCGCCGTTTGCGATGTTGATACGAATGGCCTGAATGCGGGGTCGAAGCTCGTCAAAGACAGAGGCCAAGCTGAACCCAAGCGCTATCAAGACTTCCGTGAGATGCTAGCGAAGGAGAAGCTCGATGCGGCGACGATTGCTGTACCCGACCATTGGCACGCGGCCATCTCCATTCCTTTCTTGAAAGCAGGCGTAGATATCTACGGGGAAAAGCCGCTTGCCAAAACAGTTGTTGAAGGACGCGCAATGG